>JAHIVQ010000011.1 GCA_018816585.1 Nanobdellota archaeon | reverse complement strand
TCGCTAACATTTTTGTGCTAACAAAAAGGTTATAGTGGACGGACTTTCCTCAGCTTTCGCCGTGAGTTAGGTATCTTACCTACATGATTTTTGATATTTTTTTGTTTATAAAACTAACTATCATTAATTTCCATTGTAAATAGAAAGGTTTAAATAAAAATAAGATTAATCTTATTTATGATAATTGATACAACTAAAATGAGTTCAAGAGGACAAGTAGTTATACCTTTAGATATGCGAGAAGACATAAAAGAAGGAGATAAGCTGATAATTATAAGAAAAGACAATGAAATTATTTTAAAAAAATCAATTCCAGAAACTGCTATTTTGTCTGAAAAATCTTTTGCTAAAACATGGCTTAATAAAAAAGAGGATGAAGCGTGGAAGAATTTGTAAAAGGAGATGTTATAGTAATTGAATTTCCTTATTCTGACTTAAAAAGTGTAAAACGAAGGCCAGTATTAATATTAAAAGTTCCAAAAGGGGAAGATGTTATTGTTTCGCAAATAACTGGAGAATCTTATGAAAATGATGTAGAAGTTCTTATAAAAAAAGAAGATTTTAAACAAGGAAGTCTCAAGAGGGACAGTTATATAAGAATAGATAAAATTGCTTCTATTGAAAAATCATTAATTGAATATAAAGCAGGTTCATTAAAACAAGAAAAGTTTAATAAAATAATTGATAAAATTTGTTTTTTTCTAAAGAATTGATAAAAATTTGTGTTAAAGAATATGCAGAAGAAATTTTCAAAGAAAAAAGTAAAAAATTTAAGTTTGTATTTATTGATGAAACTCCTTAATATTTGACAAACTAACTATTGGAAAATATTAATTAAAGTATAAGAATACTTATAAGTAAATAAAAGATATTTGAATAAATGAGAACTCTTGAAAATGGAATAGTAGGTAAAAAAGACTTAAATCTTAAAAAAGGAGATCAAGTTCTTGTTATAGATAAAACATATGAGATCTGGGGTTCTGCTTTTCATGGCAGTCCTTATGCTATGCCATTAATAGATTTTTGTCCAACAAAATATAAAACAAAATTTTCTTTTGGAGTTTTAAATAAAGATTTTGAAGATATAATTTCTAAGGATACAAAAAATCAAATAGTATTTCCAACAGGAAATCATTTAGAGAGGCAAGAAATTGATGATATTTATACTAAGTATGATAAAGGAGAATGTATAAGACTATGGCATTATAATGAAGGAGATCTTGTAATTAGTCCTGGATTCAACCAAAGCCATGCAGATTTTTATGTTAGTGGTTTTAATAAGATAGACTTTAATAAAAAACCAAAAAGAGGAGAATTAGATGAGAGATATAATGGAACATTTATCTTGGCTGGAGAAGAAGTCCCAGAATATTTTACTTCTTATGATAAAGAAAACACTTGGTTTAAAAATGAATTAGATTTATCTTATATAATTGCAATGAATATGTTAAAACAAGATATTCCAGAACAATATAAAAATTTATTCAAAAATCAGCTTGAAAAAAGAGCCTATTATATTTACAATTCAATAATAAGCTTAGAAGGAATAATTTCTGGATCAAAAGAAGAGGTTGAACGCGCACGTGCAATATCTAAATTGCCAAAAACAGAAGATAGTACGATAGAAGGAGATGAAGTATTTTTTATGTTAAGCACACATGAGAAAAGAGAAGAAATAAATCATAAGAGAAACAGTCTTAAATATTTTATAACTGAAGCACTACTTTTGGGATTAGATAAAATGGACCTTAAGATTCAACTTAGAGAAGGAATAACTTTAGATTTTCCAAGATATATCAAGGGTTTATGCAGACAATATAAAATTAAATAATGGCTAAAAATAACACAACTAAAAATATAGTGTCTGGATATGCATTTGTTCTTGCATCAGCAGCATCTCTTGATGGTTTGCTTGATGAAAATATTCCAAATGGATTAAATAAGATATATGAAGATCCTATTGAAGCTGATTATTCTGCTCTGTTTGGCCATTTAATTCGATGGGATAAAAGATGTAAGCCAAAGTACAAGTAATTTACCAAAACATTTATAAATTAGCTTTATTTTCTAAAACAGTGATGAGAGGAGAGATTTAAAATATTAACTTACTTCTCTTAAAATGGGATTAAAATTATTACCTAGTTTAAAGGAAAAAAAGAGGTATGTAGCATACGAGGTTATATCAGATAATAAAGTAAATTATACTGACACAAAAGACTCAATCATTGAAAATTACAAAAAATATTTTGGAATCATTGGATTGGCAAAGGCTGATTTAATGGTTTTAGAGGATTGGAAAAACCAGAAAGGAATAATAAAAGTAAATAACAAACACACAGATGAATTAAAAATGAGCTTAGGACTAACAAAAAAAATTAATAATCAAAACGTCATACTAAGATGTTTAGGTATATCAGGAATGATAAATAAAGCAAGAAAAAGATATTTGTAAGGAGGGAAAAATGCAAGCAAACGCTTCACAAATGATGGGCTATGATAGAGCCAACACAATGTTTTCTCCAGATGGCAGGCTATTGCAGGTTGAATATGCAAAGAAAACAGTAAAACAAGGAAGTGCTACCATTGGTATTGTATGTAAAGATGGAGTTTTATTAGTAGCAGATAAAAGAATAATAGATAAGTTCATTGTTCCAAGAAGTATTGAAAAAGTATTTCAGGTTGATGATCATATTGCTGCTGCAGCATCAGGAATTGTTTCTGATGGACGTGTATTAGTTGAAAATGCCCAGGTAATGTCACAGCAGCATAAAATGACTTATGATGAACCAATACAAACACAAGAATTAGTAAAAGATATATGTAATATAATGCAGAAATATACACAATTCGGTGGTCCAAGACCATTTGGTGTATCAATTTTATTTGCAGGTGTTAATGAAGAACCTCAATTATTTTTGACTGATGTAACTGGAATTTATTTCGAGTACAAGGCAACAGCAATTGGTGAGGGAGAAGAGCAAATAAAAGAAATTCTTGAAAAAGAATATAAAGAAACAATAACAATAAGTGAAGGAATTAAATTATGCTTGAGAGCACTAAAAAAAGTGCTTGGAAATGACTTTGATATGAAGAGAATAGATGGTGGTTATATAAAAACTTCTGAAAAGAATTTTGTCAGGTTAGATCAAGCAACTTTAAAGAAAACAAATTAAAATGGATGTTGACAAGGCAGTTATAGCACGCTTAAAGAAAGAAGGAAAAAACTTTGAGATTTTAGTAGATGGAGATTCTGCTATTAAATTCAATGAAGAAAATTCTAGTGTTAGCATAGATGATGTTCTTGTTACTGATGATATATTTAGCGACGTGAAAAAAGGAACTCATGCTTCTGAAGCTGACTTGAAAAATTTATTCAAGACTATAAACAAAAAAGACGTTGCAAAAATAATAATAAAAGATGGAGACATACAGATAACTACTGAACACAAGAATAAAATTATTGAAGAGAAAAGAAAAAGAATAATAAATTTTATTCATAGAAATGCGATTGATTCAAAGACAGGATTGCCACATCCACTGCAAAGAATAGAAAATGCAATGAATGAAGCAAAGGTAAATGTGACGTATACAAAAAGTGTAGAATCACAAGTACAGGATGTAATAAAATTATTGCGTCCTTTAATACCTATAAAATTTGAAGTACGCGAGCTATCAATAAAAATACAACCACAATTTATTGGTGGAGCCTTCCATATACTAAAATCCTTTGGAAAGTTATTGAAAGAGGATTACAGTAATGATGGATCTTTGATAGCTGTTCTTGAAATACCAGCAGGTATTCAGGAAGAATTATTTGACAAATTAAATGGATTGACACATGGTCAAGTAATAATAGATATAATAAATAAGAAATAGGAGGATAAAATGAGTGAAATATTAGTAAAAGATAAAGATATTGTAATACCAGGGCAATTACTAGCAACTGGTATGGATTATCTGCCAGCATCTGGAACATTAAGAGATTCTGATAAAATAGTTTCATCTATAATTGGAATAGCAAGTTTAAATGGAAGATTAATAAAAATAATACCATTAACAGGACCTTATGTTCCTAGAAGAGATGATGTTGTAATAGGAAAAGTAGTTGATATAGGATTTTCAGGATGGAGGGTTGATATAGGTTGGGCTTATCAAGCAAACTTATCTATAAGAGATGCAACCCAAGAATTTGTTGAAAAAGGATCTGACTTGACACAATATTATAACTATGGAGATTATATAATGACCAGAATAACAAATGTTGCTGGTTCAAAAATAATTGATCTTGGAATGAGGGGACCAGGATTAAGAAAACTAACAGAAGGAAGATTAATAAAAATAATACCTTCAAAAGTTCCAAGAGTTATAGGAAAACAAGGAAGTATGATTACAATGATAAAGGAAAATACAAATTCAAGAATCCTTGTTGGACAGAATGGATTTGTATGGATATCAGGTGTTAACCCTGAAGATGAAACAAGAGCAATAGAAGCAATAAAAATGATAGATCAGGAAAGCCAGACAGATGGCCTTACAGAAAGTATTGAAAAATTCCTGAAAGGAGAGAAAAAATGACACTTACAAAAAGATCAGATGGAAGAAAATTTGATGAACTAAGACCAATGGAAGCAAAAGTTGGAGTAATAAAAAGAGCAAATGGAAGTGCAATGTTCAAGATTGGAAATACACAAGCCATAGCTGCTGTTTACGGCCCGCGTGAATTATATCCAGGACATCTGCAGAATCCTGAAAAAGGATTATTAAGATGTAATTATAATATGATTGCATTTTCTGGTGCTGGTGATAGAGTAAAGCCAGGTCCAAGCAGAAGGTCAAGAGAAATATCAATGGTTACTGAAAACGCATTAAATTCAATTGTTGATTTAAATCAGTATTCAAATGCAGTTGTTGATGTATTTATTGAATTAGTAAATACAGATGCAGGTACAAGATGCGCTGGTATATGTGCAGCTGCAATGGCTCTTGCTGATGCAGGAATTCCAATGAGGGATATGATTTGTGCTGTATCTGTTGGTAAAGTAGAGGATAAAATCGTAGTTGACTTAAATTATGACGAAGATTCAGCTGAAAAAGGAGTTGATTTTCCTGTTGCAATAACAGCACGTACAGGAAAAGTTACATTATTGCAGATGGATGGACTTCTTAAAAAAGATGAAATAAAAGACTTATTAAGAGCAGCTAAAAAAGCAGCTGAACAGATAAATAAAGTGCAAGTAAAAGCAATAAGGGAGAAGTATGAAAAATGAAATCTCATCTTAAAAGTTTAATTGAAAAAGACATGAGGGAAGATTCAAGGAAACTTGATGAACATAGGAAAATAAAAATAGAATATGGTATATCAACCTCAGCAGAGGGTTCTGCAAGAGTTACAATAGGAGATACTATTGTAATAGCAGGAGTAAAAATGAGCTTGGGAACACCCTTCTCAGATACACCTGATGAAGGAGTATTGATTGTAAACACTGAATTACTGCCATTAAGCTCTCCAGATTTTGAATCTGGACCGCCAAACATAAAATCAATAGAACTCTCAAGAGTTGTTGATCGTGGTATTAGAGAATCTGGTGCAATAGATGTAAAGAAATTATGCATCAAGAAAGGAGAGAAAGTATGGCTTTTAAATGTAGATGTATATCCATTAAATGATGCAGGTAATTTATTTGATGCAGCTTCAATTGCAGCAATTGCAGCACTTAAGGATACAAAGATACCTGTTGTAAAGGATGATAAAGTAGAATACAAAAAAAGAGGAACTAAATCACTGCCTCTTGATGGATATCCTGTTGAGTGTACAGTTTATATGATTGGTGATAAACTAATAGTAGACCCTACAACAGAAGAAGAAGAATTAGTTGAAGCAAGACTGACAGTGGCAACTTATGGAAATCATTTATGTGCTATGCAGAAGGGTGGAGTAAAAGGATTAACCCCTGAAGAAGTAGAAAAAATGGTTGATTTGGCAGTAAAAAAGACTGATGAATTGAGAAAATTACTGAAATAAAAACCTTTATAAATCAACTAATAAAAGATAAAAAATGCCAGAGCGAGAGTATGAAAATACTGTTAGTTATGAAGGTATTAAATATTATTTCATTGAGAAAATAGAAAATTTAATTGAAAAAGAAGAAGAAATAGTGAGGATGGTGTGTAGTGATGTAACACTAGAACACCTTTTAAAATATGGAAAAGACGAAATTAGAAGAAAAATTAACAAGGTATGAAAGAGCAAGAATTATTGGTGCAAGAGCATTGCAAATATCAATGGGTGCTCCATTATTATTAAAATTAAAAAAAGAGGAATTTGAAAATCTGCATTTTAGTCCTATTGAAATTGCAAAACTGGAGTTCTTAAAAGGAATCTTGCCTATAACAATTAAAAGACCAGTGACACTTAAGAGAGAATAATGCTTAATAACATATATAATTGCAGGATTAAAAATAATTTTTTGGAAATTCCTGCTAATTTTATTGGTTATTTTAGAGATAGAAATATTTACATTAAAAAATCAGAAGATACAAAATTTATACATTTAATTGTAACATATGATACAAGTAAAGGGTCTAATTTTATTACAAGATTAAAAAATGATAGAATTCATTTAATTAATCCTTTAATAGAATATGCTGGTTTAGAAGATATAGTAACTATTAATGGTATAATAAACCAATTTAATATATGGAATCCAGATGTATTTAAAAAATATTATGAAGAATCTATAAGAAATCATTATAATAATGGCATTGTTGTTGGGTCAGAAAGAAGGAAATTAAATCCTATTTCAGCCAGTCATTAATCTCTTATTATATTTATGGTTTATAACTTTCTAAACCCTTTGTATTAAATTTTCTATCAATTGTATCTAATTTAATACAAGAATTATTTTTTCTTATCCAATCATAAATTGCAATGCTCCCAGCAACAGCTGCATTTAAACATTCCATACTCCCATATTGTGGAATATATATCCTGGAAAAAGAATTATCTAAAATCTTCTTAGGAACTCCCATACCCTCATTTCCAACAACTAAAATTGTATTCTTTGGATATTCGTATTCAAAAATATTATTAGACTCTTTACCTATCTCAACAGAAATTATATTATAACCATTTCGCATACAATAATCAATAAACTCATCAGAAGTTCTTATTTTAACAAGTTTAATTCTAGAATGAGCCCCTCTTGCTGGTGCTTTACTCCATGTTTTTTTACCAACAATAACCACTTCTTTTAGAGATGCAGCATTTGCAGTTCTAACTAATCCTCCAACATTCATTTCATTCTCAAAATTTATTATGGCTAATGCAAGATTATTCATCTTTCTTCTCCATATAATTTTTGATATTAAATTTTTTAAAATAATTTCTTCTATTTAAAGCCATTTCTAATACATTCTTTAAGATTTTTTTATCATCGTCCCATTTAATTAGTTCAATAAATTCATCCATATTTAACCATTTATATCTCGAATGTTCTTCATTTAAAATAATATTTCCGGGTTTTACAAAAGATATAAAATTATGTTCTTCACAGATATCTTTACCCCATTCGTAAATAGAACCAAAATTTAAAGGAAAAATATCTTTTACAACTAATCCTGTTTCTTCCTTTATCTCCCTAACAACTGCTTCTTCATAAGATTCCTTACCTTCAAGACTACCAGTTACTACGAACCATCCAGCCTTACCATATTTTGGATGCGACTTGCTATATAAAGCTAAAATCTTTCCATTACAAATAATAAATGTTAATATTTTCTTCTGCATTTTAGAATGAATATGTATTAATTTATAAGTCCTCCTAAAATAAATATTGGTACTCCAGAAGGTTCTTCAGCCTCAGAAAAACCTCTTCTTATAACATAATTAATATTATTATGTTTTAATATATCTTCAACTTCAGATATACCCCATAATTTTATTATGTGTTTATCTACATGCATATCTATTTCTCCTGTCTGTTTATCTTTTATTAAATAAAGAGGATTCCAATATGAAAAGCCATCTTTTGAATGAGAAGTATACAATTCAGCAACTTCATATTTTTCATTACTATTTGCAGTTATATTTGTATATCCTTCTTTCCACAGTTCAGCACAATATGCTAAATCAAATATTACTTTTCCATTAACAGCATGTTTCCTCATTGAATATAATGTATTTTCAAAATCTTCTCTTGTAAGGTTATACTGTATCGAACTAGATAAACAATAAACAAGATCAAATTCTTCCCTCAGATTAAAATCCTTCATATCAGATTTTATTAATCTTGCATTTAACCTCTTTTTAGCTGCTGCATCCAACATATCTTGGTTCAAATCTATTCCAGTTAATTTTGCATTTTGCAATTTTCTGCTAACTGCTTCAAGATGAGTACCAGTTCCACATGCAACATCCAGTAGTCTGGGGTTATCTATCATAAAAAGATTTCTAATTAGTAATGCAGATTCTTTATCATAATCGTGATACAAATAAAGTAAATCATAAAATTTGGCTAAACTTTTATATAGTTTCATCTTATACCCTTTTAAACTCCTGTAAGATTTTATTTAATTCCTCATTTGATGAAAAATAATGTAATGTTAATTCATCAAGCAATTCTGGAGGGAATATTCCATTAATTGTATTTTTATCAATTAAAATAGGAATTTCTATCCCCAAATATTTTTTATGATATTTTGTATATGCTATCTCAACAAGAGTTCCAGGAGAAAGTCCAAATACAGTTATTAAATCTCCTTTTAAACTTAAACAAGTATTTAATCCTGGCCAGCCAGAATCGAACTCTTCTATTTTATCACAAAAATTAAAATAGTCTTTTGAGATAGGATATTCCCCTCTTGGAATATATCCAACAACCAATGCCCCTCCTGCTTTTTTATAAGATTTTGCAATATCAAAAGGAACGCCATCATCCGGAATTAAATTTATTTGAGAAAGGTTTTTTGCCAGTACCTTCCCTCTTTCCTCTAAAAATATATTATATTCTCTCTGAGTTATATTCCCAAATCTAAAAAGTTTTGTCTTATCTGTAGGCCCTGCTATTAAAGATGTAAGTTTATCTTTCATGGGCTTCCTCCATTTTTTGTTTTAGTTTTTTAAAAGATTCTTTCAAAGACTCACCAATAGATATCTCTCCATGAAATCTTAAGATAACAAATCCCCCATTTTGTTCTAGAATATTTGCTATCTTTTTTCCCTCACCAAAACATCCATATCTGACATAAGCAGGAGTAGCATACTTCTGCATTTTTTTGTCATAAGTTATTCTTGGACAATGTCCATGAATTATTGTTTTTACATTAGGAATAGACAAATATAATTCAAACAATAAAGGAGATTCCGAAGAAGGCTTATTATCCCCCATCCAATAAATTTTGTTATTTCTAACTTCTTTAATCAATGATAGATCTTTTTTTGATAAATTTCCTAATTGTGCTCCTGTTGCAGAAACTAAAATTCCTTCATTTAAATGTTTACTTAAGCAACCACCAGTACCTTTTGTTAAACCAACATCCACTAATTCCTGTCCTGTATTTCTAAATTCAATATAATTTTCTTCTATCAAACTGTTTTGATGGTGTACTTCTAATATATTCAAGAAAAGCCTCTTGTACCTCACTAGAATCACCTGTAGATAAAACCTTTTCCCTTAAATTGGATTTTTGGTTATCATAAAATTTTTCCATTATAAAATATAAAGAACAAAAGTATTTAAAATTTACTATTTAATAGTTAAGACATATAAAACCTTTTATAATATCCTATTTCAGCCAGTCATTAAATATACCTGCTTTCTCTCAAATTTTACTATTTATATTCCATAATCTTTATAATCTTCACCTTTATCAAATATTTTTTAAATAATTTATGAAAAATA
>JAHIVQ010000089.1 GCA_018816585.1 Nanobdellota archaeon | reverse complement strand
TTTCGCGGACTCACGAACTCCTTCGCTTTTTTTCTGCGGAAAAAAATGCTCGGTCTTGCCAGGAGTGCTCGGCTCAGGAGTGAAAATGCTAAAGCATTTTCCTCGAGCCTCGCCTCGGCAAGAGAACATAACATCGTTATATACAATAAAAACCAAGCCCCTCTCTAGTCGGGGAAAATAATTTCATTCTTCAATTATTTTGTTTTTACTTCTTGCGGTTTTTCTAAAAAAGAAAAATCCTCAGACCTTCCATTCTGAATTTTCATCCTCTTTTTCATATTCATTCAATTATTTCTTAGGTTTCCATTTAAGAATTTTGGCGATAAAAAGATATAAAACCAATAGTATAATAATTAAATTAAAAGAAGTACTCAAAAATGAACCTAATCTAATATTAATAGAGCCAATTGGAAGAATAATTTCTTCCCATTTTATACTTGTGTTTGAGATTAAAGGTCTTAGTATAGGTAAAAATACATCATTAACAAAAGATTGTATAAAATTTGAAGCTGCTATTGCAACTATAAATCCAATAGAAATTCCTATTATCCTATATTCTTTAAGAAAATCTTTGAAATCTTTTAAAACTGCCACACTATTTATTTGAATTTTATTATTTATAAATATTTCTTCTACTATATTATAAACTTTTAATCTTTTAGCAACATTTATATTTAATGATTATCTTAATTTATCATGAAAAAGAGGAATAACATTTATTCTTTAAAATCTATCAGAGAATATTTCCATAATCATTTTTAATCATTCAATAAGGGTTACCGAAAGCCTTTTATAAGATTAATTTCGCTTTATTACATGGAAAGCGAAAACAAAATGCTGGAACAGGCTGCTGAAGACACTTCAGTAGTTAAAGTAGAGGAAGATAACCAAGATAATGGTTCTTCTGACGATAAAACAGATGATCAGACTGATGATAAAACAGATGATCAGACTGATGATAAAACAGAATAAAATTACATTCTGAATACTCTACTAATATTTTTTTCTTTTTTTCTTTTTTTAAAATTTATTTAAAGAAATCAATAAATATTTTCATATTTTTCTTTCTTTTTGCTTCTAAAAACTTTTTATATTCTTTATTTGTCATCTCTTCATCTTCATAACCAGCATACAATGTTTTATGTTCTTTATGATAAAAATCAGCTATTTTCTTTGCAATTCTCCATCCACCAATATCATAACAATAAAGAACACTTTCAAGAACCATTTCTTTTCTGAATTCATCAGGCAAATTTTTCAATTTTTTATCTGCATCTTTTTCTTCTTCAAGCGCAATTTCATCATTAATTGCACTTCTTGCACTGTGCGCTGGATTTTTTGCTATGTTTTTTATATGCTCCATTTCATGTGTAATTAAAGGAACAAGTGCTGGTAGAGATAAAAATTCAGACCTTGCCCTGTTAAAGAATGCAAGTATCTCATGCCTTTGCTTTCTTGTAGCCCCAATTAAGAATACACTGCTCCATGAGTCCCAGTCATAAGGCATTATTTTTTTGTCTGAAACAAAATTACCTGCAATAATATATATCCTCCATCCTTTAGGTGAATCTAATTTCTTAATTATTCTAATTATATTTTTTTCAAAGTTCTTTTTATTGGTTTCAAAGAATTTTTTCCTGTCTTTCAATAACAGTTTTCTGTTCTTTTCTATCTCTTTTAAAAAGATTTTCATAATTATATACAGCAAAATATATATTTAAAACTATTGAAACACCGAAAGTTATTTAAAATAACTTCCTTTATCAATAAAAAAGAGGTTATTATGATATCTATATTTACAGAATTAACAATAGTCCTTGTTATTGCTTTAGCTATTTCTTTTGTAATGAGGTTGTTAAAACAGCCATTGATTATTGGTTATATAATAACAGGAATAATAATAAGTGTTTTTAATATTGTTCAATCAAATGATGCAATTTCTGTATTTTCACAAATTGGAATAGCCCTCCTTTTGTTTATGGTGGGTCTTAATCTAAATCCAAGATTAATTAAAGGTTTAGGATTAGTCTCTATAATAACAGGTGTAGGCCAGGTTGTATTTACTTCACTTATAGGATTTTTTATTTTAAGGTTAATGAATTTTTCAATAGTAAGCTCTCTTTATGTTTCTCTTGCCCTTGCATTTAGTAGCACTATTATTATTACTAAATTATTATCTGACAAAGGAACAATAGATAGCTTGTATGGCAAAATATCAATTGGTTTTTTAATAGTGCAGGATTTAATTGCAATATTTTTATTGATGATGATACCTTCTTTTTCTAGTGTAAATAATATTGTAAATATGCTGTTTAACTCTTTATTTAAGGGGTTATTTTTAATAATTATGTTAATATTATTTAGCATCTATCTGATGCCTAGATTAATGAAATCTATTGCTAAATCACAGGAATTTTTGTTCTTGTTTTCAATAGGATGGGCATTAGTTGTGTCTACTATATTTTATTATGCTAGATTTTCTATAGAGATAGGTGCTCTGCTAGCAGGAATTAGCCTTTCAATTTCATCTTATCGTTATGAAATAAGTTCCAGAATGAAACCTTTGCGTGATTTTTTTATTATAATATTTTTCATTTTCCTTGGATCACAAATGGTATTTACAGATATAATTATTTATATAATTCCTATAATTGTATTATCTTTTTTTGTATTATTAGGAAATCCATTGATAGTTATGATTCTTATGGGTATTTTAGGATATACTAAAAGGACTAGTTTTTTAGCAGGTTTGACTGTTGCACAAATCAGCGAATTTTCATTTATTCTTATACTGCTTGGAATTAATCTTGGTCATTTGTCTAATGATATACTTTCTTTTGTAACTATGATTGGTCTTATAACAATAGCAGGGTCTACATACTTTGTTTATTATGGAGAAAAAATTTATTCATATCTTTCAAGATATCTCAATATTTTTGAGAAAAAAGGTAGGAAGATTGATGAGCGCAGATACCAGAAACATAAAAGTTATGATATAATTTTATTTGGTTATAATAGGATTGGTTATGATCTTTTAGAGTCATTTAAAAAGTTAAGAAAAAAGTTTCTTATTGTTGATTATAATCCTGAAGTTATAAAGAATTTGATAAAGAAAAGAATAAGTTGTATATATGGGGATGCAAGTGATTCTGAATTATTAAATCAGTTGAATATTGCTGATGCAAAAATGTTTGTTTCTACTATACCAGATATGGAGACAAATATGCTGTTAATAAATATAATAAGAAAGTTAAATAAGAATGCAATAATAATAGTAGTTTCTCATGATATAGATGATGCTATGAGTTTGTACAAAGAGGGTGCAACTTATGTTATAATGCCTCATTTTTTAGGCGGACATCACACTTCAATGATGATAGAGGATTATGGACTTAACATAAAAAAATTTCAGAAGGAAAAATTGTTGCACATCAAGCACTTAAAGAATAGAAAAAATATAGGGCACGAACATCCAAGCAGACATTAATTATTTCTTCTTTTTATCTTTATCATTCTTTACTTTCTTATTATCTTCGAGGATTTCTTCTTCTTTCTTTTTTAAAAGTAATTCTTTTCCTTTTGATAGTGTTGTAGTGCCAGTTGTTTTTATTTTATGGTGCATATCAGATAAATTCTTTTTATTGACATAATTTGTAGTAAGTTTATATGCTGTAAGTATTGAAATTATACCTGCTGTAAAAGAGCTTATATATAATAAATTAGATTTTATCCTGTCAATTAAATTAACTTGTTTTTTCTTTACATCTCTTAATTCTAATTCTATTGTACTTAGGCTGTCCTCTACTAACTGTAAATTTACACTACCCCTTTTATAATCCCCATCAAGCATATAAAATTGTGCACTTTTTAAGTAATTATTCGCATCCTTTAATACATCCTCTATACGTCCAAGAATATAATCTTCTGATTTTTTATTTTGATAATCTTCATCTAATTGCTTGTATTTTTCCTTTGCTGCATTTAATTTATTCATTAATTCTGTTTGATTATAGGTTTCAGTTTTATCTGCAACAGCTTGACCAATAACTTTTATCTGTTCAACATCCTTTTTTATTAATCTCCCATCAGAATATAATTTTATAGCAAGATCAATATTTCCTGATTTTTCTGCATTAATATTTACAAAAGAATAATCTTTGTCTCCAACAACTAATCTTTCAATATTAAGATTATCTATCATTGTTATACCCTCTCCACTTACTTCAGCATAAACATTATTTAAATCAACATTACCATTATTTACTATCTGAATATTTAACTGAGATTTTCCAATATCAATTTCTTCAGGTGATATTGAACTAACACCAAGGCTTTCTGTACATGTAAAAGAAGAATCATGACACTTATTATCACTGCATACAACACATGAACTATCACACTGGTTAATACTACAGATAACTGGCTGGTCTATTATTTCAGTTGTATTAGTAATATTATCTTCTGCTAATACTGTTGTTGCCAGCATAAGCATACATATAATAAAAATATATTTTTTCATTTTCGTTATTCTATGGATTTGCTTTAAAAATCTTTTGTTTTTAATACTCTTTTTAGAAACGTTTAAATATCTAATTAATAATATTTAATTATGAAAAATCTTAATCTTACAATCATTATTGTTGCTATTCTAGTAGTTCTAGGCTTTTTAATAGGAATTTTCATGATAAAAGGAACAAGTCAGACACTGACAGCAACAGGAAATTATCAGATGTCAGTTATGCCTGATGAAGCTCTTGTTTATTTAACTATAGAAACAAGAAGTACATCAGCTGATCAAGCAAAGAATGATAATGCTTTAATATCACAAAAAGTTCTTGATTCTTTATCTAGTTTAATTGATAGTAAAAGTATAGAGACAGAAAATTATAATATTTACCCTGAATATGACTGGAATAATGGAAAACAGACTCTTAAGGGTTATGTTGCTTCAAATAATATCAAAATAAAGATAAATGATTTTAGTATTATTGGTAAGGTAATAGATTCTTCTGTTGATTCAGGTGCTTTAGTTAGTTACATAAATTTTGAATTATCAACAGCAAAAAATAATGAATACAAATCTATTGCTCTAGCAGAAGCATCAAAAGACGCAAAGAAAAAGGCAGAATCAATTGCAACTGGTTTAGGAAAGAAAATTGGATCTTTAATTTCAGTTTCATCTTCTGATTACAATTATATGCCATATCCATTATACAGAGCAGAGAGTTCAGATGTAGCAGTAAAACAAGTTGCTACAAATATACAGCCAAGAAGTTTAGATATTTCTGCAACAGTAAATGTTGTTTATAACTTAAAATAATACAAAGATTTATATAATACAAAAAATCGGCAATTCGTAATTTCTAAAAATGGACAGAAAAGAAGTACTCAGGATATTTGCATATGGTGGAGCTTTAAGAAATTCTATAGATAAGATTACAAAAGCAGGCCGAGGGGCATTATTTGTTTTTATGGATCCTAAGAAAATAAAAGATATATATGCAGGTGGTTTTAAGATAGATGCAAAGCTTACAGAAGAAAAACTTGCAGAGCTTGCCAAGCTTGATGGTGCAATAATAATTGATGATAATTTTGAAAGAATACTTTATGCTAATGTTCTTTTAACACCGAATATTAAGAAAGTATCAAGTTCTGAAACAGGAACAAGGCATCAAGCTGCTGAAAGAACAGCAAAAGAGTTTGAAATACTTACAGTAGCTGTATCTGAAAAAACTAAAATTGCAACAATATACTATAAGAACAGAAAATTAAGCCTTGGAAGTTTAAATGAATTATTTACAAGAACAGGGGAAGCACTTAAATCCCTTGAAAAACACGAGGAAATATTCCAGGAATTAATAAAGAAGTTTGATGTTTCTGAAATTCTTGGGTTAATTACAATTGAAGATATTATAATGATATTCCAAAGAAAGAAGATAATAGAGTTTGTTGCTGAAATATTAAGTACTTATCTTCTTGAATTGGGAAAAGAAGGAAGACTAGTTGAACTGCAATTAAAAGAAGGAATGCACTTTATTAATAGTGAAATCTCTTTAATGATAAAGGATTATTCTGAATATTTTGATTTTGATTCAATTCTTAAAGAACTTGAAAAATTAGAATATGATGAAACTCTTGAAAAAGAAAATTTGTTCAAGATATTTATGAAATTCAGGAAAAATGATGCTCCTGTTGTACCAAGAGGTTATAGAATACTGAAAAACATACCTATTTTATCAAATGATAATATTGATCTGATTGTATCTGAATTTACAACACTAAAAGAATTAATGCTTTCTAATGAAGAAGAATTAAAAAGTAAAGGAATTACAGAGAGAAAAGCAAGAGCAATAAAAGAATATCTGTTTAAGTTCTAATTATTAAATAGAAAGGTTTTTAAAAATGTTAATTATTATATAATGTGGATTATACTGAAGATCAGCAAATTATTTTAGATGCAATTTATCAACTTAAGAATTCTATTGATATAAGCCCAGACATAAGAGGAGGAGAGCCAGTTCTTAAAGGAACAAGATACCCACTATCAAGAGTTTTTGCAGAGATCATTGAGGGCAAGAGTATCAAAGAGATTTCTTAAAATTATGATCTGGATATTAAAAATATTAAAAATGTGATTAGTGGATTAGCATTGTTACTCCAGACACACTTTAATGATAATGATCTAAAAGGATTAAGGAAAAATATAGAAGAATTTCTAATTAAATTTTAAAAAAAAGAAAAAGGCTAATGCCCATTTAGGCATTAGCAAGAGTAGTCAAAGGCAATAAAGGGGGTTAGTCTTTTAGTGCCTGTTTGACAATATATCAATACCCAATTCTTTACTCATTCTTTGGGCATTGCTTTCTACAGACCTTTGAGTTGTCTTTCCTAAGACATATGGGGATTTTACACCTGTTATAATTGTCATTACCCTTAGTTTTCCTGTCATTCCTTCTTCTATTCTGGATCCCCAGATTACATTTGCGTCCATATCAAGTGATGCTGTTACTAAATCACCTATTTTTGTTACTTCATCTAATAATAAATCATTTCCACCAGTAATGTGGATAAGTGCCCCGCTTGCACCATGGTAATCAACTTCTAATAGTGGATTTGTCAAGGCTCTTCTTGTTGCCTCTTCAACTCTGTTTTCTGATGCAGATTCTCCTACACCAATAACAGATACATCTCCGTTTGCCATAATTGCCTTTACATCAGCATAATCTAAGTTAACCAATGAAGGCAGTGCAATAGTTTCTACTATACCTTTAATCATTGTTGCAATTAATTCATTTGCAACTGCGAAAGCCTGTTGTATAGGTAAGTTTCCAGCAATCTGAACTAATCTATTGTTATCTATTACAATAACAGTATCAGATTCTTCTCTTAATTGCTGCAATCCGAATTCTGCCTTTTCTATTCTTGCTCTTTCAATATCAAAAGGCATTGTAACAGTACCAATAACTATAGCACCAGCTTCTTTTGCAAGTCTTGCAATAACTGGGGCAGCTCCTGTTCCTGTTCCTCCACCCATACCAGCGCATATGAAAACCATATCAGCATCTTGTAAAGAATTCTTTAATTCTTGAACACTTTCACGTGCAGCTTCTCTTCCTTTTTCCAAGAAACCACCGCATCCTAATCCTCTTGTTAAATCTTTACCAATAAGAATTTTTTTATCTGCTGAACTAATATCTAAATGTTGTTTATCTGTATTACAAATAATAATATCAGCACCTTTTATCCCTTTTTTATGTAACCAGCTAGCAGCATTACCACCGCCACCACCAACACCAAAGACTTTTATGTTTGCCTGACCTATTTTAAGATCTGTGTCGTTGAACTGACTCTCTTTTGCCTTTTCTAAGGCTGTTTGCATTATAAATTCCATTTTTCTTATCTCCCCCTTTGTTTTTTTTATCCTTGGAATATATATTTTACAGTATAATAAACTTTATATATAAGTTTAGTTTACTATCTTACTAGAACTCAAAACTCAACTCAAACTAATTCTAAACTTTTTAACTCAATAACTATGTATAAAGAATGAATATTTAAAGATTATTCAAATGCAATATATATATTGTAGTATATAAATATTATTTAATTATCCTTTTTTTTGCTTAGAATGCCAGAAAATATAAAAGAAGGTGATATAATAGAAGTGATTACTAATTCTGAAACCATTAAAGGAACAATGATGCCTTCTTCAGACAAGCTTGTTTTAAAATTAGATAATGGTTATAATATTGGAATTGATAGAAAAAAAATTAAAAAAATAAATCTATTAAAAAAACTAGAAAAAAAAGAAAAATCTGTTTCAAAAATAAAAGATAATAAAAATTTGAAGAATATTTTGATTTTACATACTGGCGGTACGCTGGCGTCGCGTGTTGATTATAAAACAGGTGGTGTAAGTGCTAAATTTGAACCAGAAGAATTAATTGATATGTTTCCCGAACTAAAGGATATTGTTAATATAAAGTCAAAATTATTATTTAATATCTTTTCAGAAAATATGGATTTCTCACATTATAAAAAAATAGCTCATGAGATTTATAATAATGCAAATAAGGTTGATGGTATTATTTTAACTCATGGAACTGATACTTTACATTATACTGCAAGTGCTCTAGCTTTTATGCTTGAAGATCTGCATATTCCTGTTATTCTAGTTGGAGCTCAAAGAAGCTCTGATCGTGGTTCTAGTGATGCATTCCTTAATTTATTATGCGCTTCAAAATTCATAGCTCAGACTGATTTTGCTGGTGTTGCAATATGCATGCACAATTCCAGTTCAGATGATCTTTGTTCAATACTTCCAGCATGCAAGACAAGAAAAATGCACACATCAAGAAGAGATGCTTTTAAGGCAGTTAATGCAAATGTTATTGCAAAAATAAATAGAAATGGGGAAATTTCTGAATTAACAAAATTACATGAAAAGCAGGGAAAATTAAAATTAAAAGATAAATTTGAAGAAAAAGTAGGAATACTAAAGTTTTATCCTAATATTAACAAAAAACAAATAGACTCATTTAAAGGTTATAAAGGATTGATATTAGAAGGAACAGGTTTAGGTCATATAACTACAGATAAAAATATTATGAATTCTTTAAAAAGTCTAATTAAATCTGGAACAATTGTAATAATGACTTCACAATGCATTTTTGGCAGTGTAAACCTGAATGTTTATTCTACTGGTCGTGAATTACTAAAACTTGGTGTAATTTCTGGAGATGATATGATTACAGAAACTGCTTATATAAAACTAGCTTGGCTATTAGGGAATTATAAAAAAAATGAAGTTAAGGAACTAATAACAAAGAATTTGAGGAATGAAATTTCTGAGAGAAACATTTACGAAGAAAAGTTCTTAGAACAAGACGAATAATATCACTAACAAAATAATATTTATTATTTCTATAATATTTTCAGGTAAAAATTTCTTATTTTTATAATAATAAAATGCAATAATTGGACTTTGTATCAAGGAGATAAAACCAAAGGCAATGAAATATATTAAAATAAGACTGAAGAAGAATATTATCATTCCAAGATTAAATATGTAAAATGCATAATCATACAATCTTCTTGCTTCTTTTAGTAATCTAAGAATAAGCATTGCTACACCATTATATACTAAAATTATTAAGAATAATGTAAACAAATTCTGAGAATCAAAATATATTAGGATAATATCAATAAATGTGACTGCAAATAAGACCTTTTTATTATAAAGTATTGTACTTTCTAATCTATCCATTAAATTAATTAGTATATGTGTAATCCAAGGCAAAAATTTAACACTTAGTATTAACAAATAAATTATTAACAAAAATAATATATCTAATCTACCTGGTGTTGTTATTAATACCATTAGATCAATAAAGAAAATCATCCATAATCCTCTTTCTAAAAGATTAGATTCTTCCCATATTGATTTTGATAATTTTCCAAGAATACCTTCAATTTTCCATAAACTTTTTCCATAACTAAAGCTTACTTTATTATATAATAACCAGATATTTACTATTAGAATACAAATTATAGCTCCAGTTATCCAATTAGTTTTTATAGTTTCAAAAAATCCAAGTGCAAATCCTTTTATTATTGAAAAGAACACATAAAAATAATGTCCATATATGAATATTGGATTATAAGTGTAAGAAACAATTTTTGATATTTCTGAGCTTATTGTTAGTGTTGGAAAATGTTTTGGATTAAGGTTAAAATCTATTATATTTAGTAAATTTAGAGTACCAAGAATAAGAAAGATATATTGCAAATTCTTGGCTATTGTTTTTATCAAAAACTCAATACTTACACTATCTGAATACCTTCTCATAAAGTAAATACAAACTCTTACCTATTTAAATTTTTATAATTAATAAGTTTTATATATTCATTATAATTCATCTAATTAGTATACCTTAAGGTATATTTAGGAAAAGGTGAGTGCAACAAATGGAACATGAAAGAAGTCGTTCTGGACCAAGAAGAGACGGTTTCAGAAGAGATTTTGGACCAAGGGAAATGCATAAAGCAGTTTGTGCTGATTGTGGCAAGGAATGTGAAGTTCCTTTCAAGCCTAGTGCAGATGCTGAAGGCAACCCAAGACCAGTTTATTGTAAAGAATGTTACCAGAAACATAAAAAGTTCTAGTAAATATTTTTTTAATATGCTGATAATTTCTTTTTTTATTTTTTTTCAATATAGAAAAGTTTATAATGTCTTAATTAATAATATTAATTGATAACTATGGATAAAAAAGATATGGTAATAGTAGGACTCGTAGTCTTGCTCGTCTTAGTAGTTGCTTTTTCTTTTGGAAATATAGAAACAACTGGAAAAGTTACAGACTATCCTTGCCAGAATGTTGGTGATGATGGTAATGACATCTATGTAAAAGGAGGAATTATAGGTAGTGATAATACTGGAGCTTATACAAAAACAGAATTTTGTTCAGCAGATAACACTAAAGTAATAGAATATAGATGTAATGTAGGTCAGGGTGCTCCTGGTTGGGAAAGACTTGAAATAGATTGTGGTATTAGCAACCCAGGAAGTACTTGTGTAGATGGAGCATGTACTAGATAAACAAATTTTTTTTCTTTATTTTCTTTATTTTTTAGTATAGAAAGATTTATATTCTAATTATTAATAATATTAATTGATAACTATGGATAAAAAAGATATGGTAATAGTAGGACTCGTAGTCTTGCTCGTCTTAGTAGTTGCTTTTTCTAGCAATATTACTACAGTAGGAAATACCTTCAAGAGAGCTTGTAGTGACAGTGATAGTGGAAGTAATTTCATAAAAGGAACAATTACAGGAACAGATACATCAGGCAATGCGTTTGAAATGACAGATTATTGCTCTTCAGCAGAGAATCAGTTGAAGGAATATAGCTGTGATTCAGATGTTCTAGAAGGATGGAAATCTAATATAGAATATTGTAACAGTGGCTGTGTAGACGGAGCATGTGTTTAAACTTTTTCTTTTTTTCTTTTTAATAAAATTTAAATAGAAACATATACTCTCTTTAGTATGGATTATCAGAAAATTGGATTTAAATGTGGACTAGAAATTCATCAGCAATTAGAAGGAAAAAAATTATTTTGTTC
Source organism: Nanobdellota archaeon (assembly GCA_018816585.1). Classification (GTDB taxonomy): domain Archaea; phylum Nanobdellota; class Nanobdellia; order SCGC-AAA011-G17; family JAFCDX01; genus JAHIVQ01. Next base: position 6,481 of record JAHIVQ010000089.1, on the reverse strand, counting down.
CTGTCCTACTTTAATAAAAGATGATGAACCTGATTTTATTATAAAAAGAAGATTAAGAGCAAGTGCAGGTGAATCAGGAGATATAGATATTGCTGCAAAATACGAGCAAAAGATAGGCAAGGAATTTATCTATAATATTTATAATGATTCTAATTGTCTTGTTTGTGTTGATGAAGAACCACCTCATGATGTTAATAGTGATGCACTAAAAATAGCATTAGAAGTTTCAATGTTACTTAATGCAAAGATTGTTGATGAAATACATTTTATGCGTAAAGTAGTTATTGATGGTTCTAATACATCAGCATTTCAGAGAACTGCTTTAATTTCAAGAGATGGTTATATTGAGACAAGCAAAGGAAGAGTAAAAATAATGACTGTTTGTCTTGAAGAAGAAGCAGCAAAAATAATAGAAAAAAAAGATACTTATGTTAAATATAATCTATCAAGACTTGGAATTCCTTTATTGGAAATAGCAACAGATGCAAGTATTAAAGATCCAGAGCATGCAAAAGAGGTTGCTGAAAAAATTGGTATGATCTTGCGTTCATTAAATGGAATTAAAAGAGGAATTGGTACAATAAGACAGGATGTTAATGTTTCTATTGATAAAGGTGCAAGAATTGAATTAAAAGGATTTCAGGAATTAAAAAGTATTCCTTTGGTTATAAAAAATGAAGTTGAAAGACAATTAAAATTAATTGAGAAAGAAGAAAAAATAAAACAAGAAGTAAGAAATGCAAAACCTGATGGAACTTCTGAATTTTTAAGACCTATGCCTGGTGCTGAAAGAATGTATCCAGAGACGGACACTACTTCAATAGAAATTACAAAAAATATTTTATCAAAAATAAAGGTTCCCGAATTACTGACAGAGAAAATAATGAACATAGAAAAGAAATATAATATTAGTTCAGAAATTGCAAGGGAAGTTATTGAAAAAAATATTAATTTAGATAAATTTTTAATTAAAAATCTTGATGCAGACTATGTTGCAAGAGTCTTAATAGATATTCCCAAAGAGATAAAATCAAGATTAAACTTAAATTCAGACAAATTAACAGAAAAGGATTTTTTACAAGTTTTAAGTGAAATATCTAATGGTTCACCTAAACAAGCAGCAATTGACATGCTTTCAGATATTATAAAAAATGGCAAGCTTGACGTTAATAAGTATAAAGGAGTATCTGATATTAAATTAGAACAAGATATCAAAGATATTATTGAAAACAATAAAAAAGCTCCATTAAATGCTATTATTGGTGAGGTAATGAAGAAATATAGAGGGAAAGTTGACGGGAAGAAAGTTGTTGATTTAATAAAGAAATTATCATAAAATGGAAAAAGTACAGACAGGCGGATTAATGGAATTTGATTATCCTAAAGGTTCTATGCCCCCAAGAGATCCAAAATTAGAAATGGAGATTGAAAAAGGTTATGAAGAACACAGAAAAATAAAAAAGAGAAATAATTTAATAAAAATTTTAGTGATATTGTTAATCTTAGTTATTATTGTATTATATTATATATTAAAATAAAAGAGAAGCTTTTTTAAATAACTTCTTTTCTTAGTTTCTATGCAAAAGAAGATATTAAAAAATAGACTTACAGTAATTCATAATAAAAGAGATTCTGATACAGTTGTTATACAAGTTCTTATAAAAACCGGACCAATATTTGAAAATGAAAAGATTGGAGGAATAGCTCACTTTATAGAACATTTATTATTTGAAACAAAAAATAGAAGTAATAAAGAATTAAGTTCTGAGATAGAATCACTTGGAGGCATAATTAATGCATTCACTTCTGAAGAATTCACATGTTTTTATGTACATATACCAAAAAAATATCTTAATCTTGGTCTAGAGGTATTATCAGATGTTATACAAAATCCTGCATTTAATCCTGAATTTGTTGAGACAGAAAGAAATGTTATCTTAGAAGAAATAAAATTATGGTCTGATGATCCTAAACTTCATAGATGGGAGTTATTCAAGAAAGCTTTGTTTGGTAATCATCCCATGGGTAATTCTAGTTTTGGAAGTATAAATTCAATGAAATCAATAACAATAAAAGATCTTGAAGAATTTTACAATAAATATTATACTCCTAATAATTCAATAATAAGTATTGTTGGTGATGTAGATAATGTTTTTGATATAATTGAAAAAAAATTTAGTTTCACTAGAAAACTTAATATTAATACAAATATAGATATAGCTAAAGGAAATAAAAGAACTGAATTAACAGAGAAAAAGAGCATTGATCATACTTATTTAGTTCTTGGATATAAAACACCTATAAGAACAGAAAAAGATTCGTATGTTTTTGATATTATTGATAATATACTTGGTTATGGTATCTCTTCAAGACTTGCTGATGAGATAAGAAACAAAAGAGGCCTTGCATATCAAGTATCAACAGATTCTGTCAGCTCAAAATTTTATGGTTATTTTGCTGTATTTTTGAGCACAGATAAAAAAAATATACCTGAAGTAAAAAAAATAATATTAAATGAATTTAATAAATTACAAGATTTAACAGAATCGGATGTTGAAAAAGCAAAGAGATCTATAGAAGGAAGTTTCTTAATTAGAAATGTGGATCCAATTCAAATGGTTACAGCAATGAATATGATGGAGTTTGTTAAAGATGTTGATATTTTTAATGATTACTTGAAAAATATTAAAAAAGTTTCACTTGAAGATGTAAAAAGCGTTGCAAAACAATATCTAAATGAAGATTACACTTTAATATTAATAGAACAATCATAAGACTTATAAATTAATTATAATACTAACTATTATGGTTGATCCAAGGATAACAAAAGAGGCTGAAATTCTAATTAATCATTCTGTTTGTGTTAAGAAAGGAGAATATGTAATTGTTGCTGGTAATGTAGATGCAAAAGAGTTGATGCTTGAATTATATCGATTAATAATTAAAAAAGGAGCTTATCCTTCTTTAAAAGTTGGACTTCCAGGAACAAGCTATATTTATTATAAAAATGCATCTGATGAACAATTAAATAAATTTCCAGATATATCTTTTAATGAAATTAAAAAAACTCAATGTTATATAGGAATACACTCTGATTCAAATACAAGAGAATTAACTAATATAGATCCAAAAAAGATTTCTATAAGGGGAAAAGTAACTAATCCAATTTCAGATTATATTGTTAATCAAAGAGATAAGATAAAAAGATGTTCTACTTTATTTCCAACACAAGCTTTAGCACAAGAAGCTGATATGTCCTTGCAGGAATATGAAGATTTTGTATTTAATGCTGTTATTCAAGATTGGAATAAACTGAAAAAAAGATTTGTTTATTTAAGAGACCAATTGAATAAAGCAAAGAAAATTAGAATAATTGGTGAAGATACGGATATAACACTAAATGTTTACAAAAAAAGCTTTGTTGCTGATTCAGGAGAGGAAAATTTGCCTGGTGGGGAAATATTTTGTGCACCAGAACCAAAATCAATTAATGGTCATATTAGATTTACATATCCTGCTATAAGATCAGGAGTTGAAGTAACTAATATTTTTGCTGAATTTAAAAATGGAAAATGTATAAAAGCAACAGCAGATAAAAATGAAAAATTTCTGAATGCTATGTTAGATACAGATAAAGGTTCAAGATATATTGGTGAATTAGGTATTGGAATGAATCCAAAAATAGATAGATTTACAAAAGATTTATTATTTGATGAAAAAATTGGTGGAACTATTCATCTGGCTTTTGGTATGGCATATAAAGAATGTGGACAGCCAAATAATTCTGCATTGCATTGGGATATTGTTAAAGATTTAAGAAAAAATGGACAGATAATTGCTGATGGTAAAGTAATACAAAAAAATGGTAAGTGGTTGATATAAAAGTTTATAAACTTTAATAATTTTATATATTTATAGGTAAAAATTATTTTGGTTTGGTGTTTAAACAATCAAATAGATTATTATTTAAAAGAGACGAATGTGATTATGATTTAATGTATAATAGATTCACAAGTTGTATGCAAGTTGCTGAAAATCTTAGAAGGCTTGGATTGACTCCTGAAATTTTACAAAAAATATATGAAGAAACAAGAGGCGAAAATTTAGAAGGTAAATTATAATTAGTTAATATGACAATATTATTAATACTTGCGACAATATTACAAAAGTTTTAAATAGGTCTTTTTATTGGTATTATTATGTTAGAGACTAGTCCTCAAATCTTATTTTTCTTGCTGATTCAATAATACGCACATATTTTTGTAAATTTTCATTTAATATAGCCAAAATCAAAGGTCTGATAGACCTGTAATAATACTTTAATTCGCTGTTTGTTAAAGTTTCATGATTAAATATTTTACTCATAATTTTTATTTTTCCAGGAGCGAATATAATTGATAAAGCTTTGTTTGTATTTAATTTTCCTCTTGATTTTATTTGTTCTTCTAATATTTCCTCTTTATCTTCTTTTATATTTCCAATAGCTTCCTTGAATGAGTCATAATAATACTGAAATTGATTAATTTTTAATTTAATATTAAATTTTTTTATAATTTTCTTGAGATAGTTATTATTAATATTCTCTATTATAAATATTTTATCACTAATTAAAATAATCTGATTAAATTTTTTTATAGATTTTGTATCTAGTTTGGTAATTATCTTTTTATAATCAAATTCATTTTGTAATAATAAAGGAATTGCTAAGTATAATCTTTCATTCTTCTCCTTAAGAATCTCAATAATCTCTTCTTCATTAGAAGAATAGCCAGGAAAATCCAAATTAAAACCTTTCTTTTCTAAATTCTTAATTAGTTTTGCCGATATCATTTAATTTACTCTCCAAATGTTTAAATTTATAATTATAGTCAGAAATTAAAGATGTTGGAGCCAAAATATAATATCTTTTTTTTAATTTATTAAAATTTATTTTTTGAGTCTTAATTATTTTAATAATATCTTCAATATCTCTTGATTCTGAACGGGCAATCTTAGTTATTATAATATCATACCAATTTAATATGTACAATTTCAATTTTCCTATATCCCTGATATGATCTGAAATTTCTTTCCAGTCATCAGGTAAAGGAGTGCCTAAGATAAATGAATCATAAAATATATCTATTCTTATATTCCCTAAATACCAGATGTTGCATATTTTTGAAGGACTTTTTTCTATTAAGCCTGCTAAATTAAACCATTTTTTAATATCTTCATAGCTTGCAGTAGTTAAAAAATCTATATCTTTAGTAGCTTCCTTAATATTTTTAAGAACCATTGCAGTTCCGCCTATAGCAAAGAGCTCTATCTTTTTATCTAAATCTGCTATAAGCTGTAAAAATCTATTTAATTCTTCATTACCTGTATCCTTTGGATTTTTATATTTATTTTCATACATATTAATACACCTTTTCATACTAAATAGTATGAATTAGTATATAAATGTTTCCTTTTGATTATGTATCTTTTATATTGTCTTTTATCATTATTACACAAAATAGCCTAAATGTTCTTTGGGTGTTTTTAAAAGGGGGAATCAGCTTTCATCCAATTCTCTTTCATCAATTAAAGGAAAAAACTTCCTATTATTGTAATTTAATGCTCCTATTCCAACACATTCACCATCTACATAAAAAATTTCTAATTTTGGATTAAGATTTAACTTTTTATTCATCCTTTTTTCTAGTTTACTAGATTTCTTTGAGAATTCACCGCAAATTTTTCGATATTCTTTCCAATAAGGTTTTAATTTTTCAGTTATCTCTTTTATTTCTTTTTTATTCAATTTTTTCATTATTTAGAAAATGCAAATTAGATTTATATACTTTTTCTTTCAAAAGTTTTAAATAGGTCTTTTTATTGGTATTATTATGTTAGAAACTGCCTACAGAACAAATACTTGTAATGATTTATCTTCTAAAGATTTAAAGAAAAAAGTCAATTTATGCGGTTGGGTTTCTTCTAGGCGTGATCATGGTGGAATTATTTTTATTGATTTAAGAGATAGATATGGAATTACACAAATTGTCTTTGAGCCTAAAAATAAGGAATTATTCAAGAATGCAGATAAATTAAGAAGAGAGTATTGTATTTCTGCTTCAGGCGTTATAAGAAAGAGACCAAAAGGAATGGAGAATAAGAATATTAAAACAGGAGAAATTGAAGTTTTAATTAATAATTTAGAATTAATAAATACTTCAGAAGTACCCCCATTTGAATTAGATTCAAGAAAAGAAATTAATGAAGATTTAAGATTAAAATATAGATATCTTGATTTAAGAAGACCAGACATACAAAATAATATTATTACCAGATATAAGATAACAAAAATTGTAAGAGATTATATGGAAAAGCATAAATTTGTTGAAGTTGAAACTCCTATGCTTACAAAGTCAACTCCTGAGGGTGCACGTGATTATTTAGTTCCATCAAGAGTTCATGCAGGCAAGTTTTATGCTCTTCCTCAGAGCCCGCAATTATT
>JAHIVQ010000010.1 GCA_018816585.1 Nanobdellota archaeon | reverse complement strand
TTAAATTTAATTGGAAAACAAGGAGGATATCTTAATCCTTCAAATTATAGATTATACAAAGGTTATGAAGTTTCTTATTTATGTTTTAATATTCCAAATGCAGACAACTGCATGAATTCTATTGTCAGTACAAAAGATATTGAAGAACAATTAAATAATTATCTAAAAGCCAATGTTCCTTCATGCGCTAATATAAATGGACTGGCAAATTCTTTATTTTTCCCAGGAATGGAAGTTGGAGAATTAAATATAAAAACAACAATACAAAAAGATTCTGTTTTATTTGATATTGATTATCCTATTACATTGAAAAAAGGAGATGCAACAGCAAAATTAACTCCTTACAAAGAAGCAGTTAGTGCTCCTTTAGGCTTGTTACTTGATACAACTTATGATATTATAAATCAAGAAGCAGCAAATGGAGTATTCTTTGAAGTTCAGTATATGCTTGCTAATCGTGGTAATGTTGAAATTTACAAAGATCAACCATATCCTGACAAGGTTTATGTATTAAATGAAAGAGATTCTGATTATGTATTTCAGTTTGCAATAGAAAGCGAGGGTGCTAATGAATAAAAAATTATTTTATTTATTTATTGCATTATTTTTATTCAGTATATTAACTATAAATGTAAAAGCAGAGCCTGTTTGCTGTGAAAAAACACTTTCTGCATTAACATGCCAATATGTTGATAGTTCAGAGTGCTCTGCTGACAGCAAGAAAGCACCAACAAATTGTGTCTTTACTTCTTTTTGCAAGGTTGGAACTTGCTTTGATTTAGATGATGGAAGATGTTATGCTAATATGCCGCTTGCTACATGCGCTGCACGCGGAGAAACAGCGTCATTTTCTGATTTTAGTGTTGAAAATACACCACAGTGCGATGTTGGCTGCTGTATTATTGGCAATCAAGCTTCTTTGATAACACAGACAAGATGCAAGAAAGAAACATCAAATTATCCTGATTTACAGATGGTATTCAAGGAAGAAGTAAAAGATGAAGCAGCATGTGTTGCTCTTGCAAGAAGCTCTGACAAGGGATGCTGTGTTCAAAGTTCTGATAACTGCCAGTATACAGCAAGAGCTAACTGCCCATTGTCAACAGGAACTAATCTAGCTGGAAATGGATTTTTTAATGGAAGATATTGCTCTAATCAAGAATTAAGCTGTGATGTTACTGCTAAAGCTAAAAAAGGATGCTTGGAAGGAACAGATGATGTTTATTATTTTGATTCTGCAGGTAATCCAGAAGAAATTGCAGAAAATTGTGATTATGTTGACAAGCATAATACCTGCGGCAAGTCTGGAAATGATTACAAATGTGTAAGTCTTGACTGCACTGCTGAAAGTGATATTTTCAATATGGATGCAAAAAAAATAATTTCTGAGGGTGCGACAATAAAAAATGGTGAAGCTTGGTGCGAGTATGATGTTAATATGGATAAGTTTAGCGGCGCTAATAGATTGATTGGTTTTGGCCGTGATGTTCCTGGCTCAAGATATTATACTGGATTTTGCATTAATAATAAAATATTTGTCGAGCCCTGCAAGGATTTCAGGGAAGAATGGTGTATTTCTGACCAATATAAATTAGGAAGCCAGACTTATAATGCAGCTGCCTGCAGATTAAATAGATGGGATGATTGCACAAAACAAGGATTTAATGCAAAGAATTGCGAGGATACAGATAAAAGAGATTGTGCAATGACTGCAAATGGATGTGTTCCTTTTGTCCCGCCAGGTTCAAAATTCTGGGAGGATGAGAATAATGATGTTTGCTCACAAGCTAATAAAAATTGTGAGGTTATTATAAAAGTTCCTGGGCTGACAAAATTATTAGGTGAAGAAAGCGGTGGTAAAACAGGTGTTGGTGAGATAATAAGAGGATTTGATTTATTAATGAGGGGTGGTGGCTTGTTAGGAGAAGATGGATTAGCTGAAGAACCAACAGTTATTGCTAATGATAAATGCTTGAAACATACATATACTGTTGCTATGAATAATCTATGTAGAACACAAGGTGATTGCGGTGCTGATGTTAATATTTTAGGTGATACTAAAGATCTTAATTTACTTAGAGGATTTTCAATTACTAATGGAAAGGATTTGGATGATATTGCCAAAATTGCTAAAGGTGGAGGAGATCCAGGTCCTATAACAGCTACTGATTTGAATAATTGGTTTGCATCAGGTGTTCCTCATGATTCTGCAGATAAAGTTGATGCATTTAATGAGATTACAAAAAATTTCTATAAATCATTTTATGCTACAACTTTAGTAAAAGGAATTTATATCCCTTATGTTGGTGGAGGGTTAGGAGTAGATCCATTACAGATTGGAAAAGTTTTTATTCAACAAACATTTAAACCAGGATTAAATCTAATTGGAAAAGGATTAAGTTTTGTTCTTCCTATTGGAAATTTTAAAATCTCTGATTGGTATACAACTAAAATTTTAGATAAAATTTTACCTAATCAAGTAGTTAGTGGGTTTGGATTAGAAACACCATTAAATAAATTAGGGTCACAAGAGTTACAAGACATTGCCAAAAAAGAACTTAGTCCCGAAGAGTTTGATAAATTATTTCAAGTTACAGGAAAAGATTTAACTAAGAAAGAATTTAATGGAGTAGAAGCTATAGAAGCTCTAAAAAGTAAAGGATTAGAAAATATTCCTACTCAATTTGGAAATATAATGAAAATATTAGATGTTGCTTCTTATATTCATTTAGGATTGATGGTAATTGATATTGCAGGAACAGATATGGTAACAGTAGATGTGCAATCAACATGTTCTTCATGGAAAGCTCCAACAAACAGCAAGGATTGTGCAAAGTGCAACCCTGATGATGCAAATGCACCAGATTGGAGAAAAGACAAGGTGTGTTCGGAATATACCTGCAAGTCTTTAGGTTCATCTTGTGTTTTATTAAATGAAGGAACAGGAAATGATACTTGTGTTTCACAAAATCCAAGAGACGTAACCCCACCAAAAATAAGTGTATGGCCTGATGGACTTGGAATTTACAAAGATAAAATAGCATCAACTCCTCAAGGATATAAATACAATGATATAATACCTGCATTTACATTATTCCCGATGGCAGTTAAAACTGACGAGCCTGCAACATGCAAGGCTTCACTAAATAGTTCAGCAAGATTCAAGGATATAGATGGTTATTTTGGTGTATCAATTTATGATTATAATCATTTAGTTGTTGGCTCAATACCAAATACTTATGCAATGGATCAGAATGGAACTTTAATTCCAATGCCAGGCCAGTCTTATACTTTATACATAAGATGCCAGGATTCATTAGGTAATGAAAATCTTGCACCATTTACAATTAGATATACAATACAGCAAGGGCCAGATGTAACTCCTCCTGTTGTTGAAGGAACAAATATTATTGATGGTTCATATGTACAATATGGAGTTAATCAGACAGATATTGAACTTTATTTGAATGAACCTGCTGAATGTAGATGGTCACAACAAGATCAAGATTATAATAAAATGGAAAATAAATTAACATGCAAAAATACACCAAATACATTTTCATTATATCCTTGTACAGATACACTAAAACCTGTAATAGACCAGATAATAAACAAATTTTATTTCAGATGTAAGGATCAGCCTAAGGTTGAAGAAAAAAATAGAATTGTAAATGAAAAAAGTTTTACATTAACTTTAAGAGGTTCTTATCCATTAGAATTAGTATCAATAGCACCATCAGGAACTATTTATACAAGAAACTTTACTTTAAAGGTTGATACTAAAAAGGGAGCTACATTTGATGGAAAAGCATACTGTTATTATGGAGATACAAATGATATTAATTATATGAATATTTTCTTTAAGACTAATTCAAGCCATCATGAGCAGGTATTAAGCCCTGAAAGAAGCTCAAGAAATTATACTTTTTATGTAACTTGTATTGATTATGGTGGTAATTTTGTATCTAATAAAACTACAATAACAATGCTTCAAGATACTGAAGCGCCATTTGTTGTCAGTGTTTACAAGGATGAATCATATACACCAGCACATTTGACAATAATACTAAATGAAGTTGCTGACTGTCAGTATAAGATAGGAAAAGACTTTACTTACGGAGATGGAATACTAATGGCAGCAGACAGTGTAGTGCAGGATGCTATTTACAATGAGGGTGCAACTTATTACATAAAATGCATGGATGCTTCTAATAATTTAATGACTCACATTTTCCACGCTTAAATCATATCACTGCAAAATTCAATTATACTATATTTTATTTTTTCTTTTCTTAGCAAACTCATAATGGTCTGACTTTTAGATAGTGGAATTATAAAAACTCCCTGCGATATTTTTTTTCCATTATACTTTTTAATCAATCCTTCTGAAGAATAAATTTTCTTGCCTACCTTTTGATTATAGCCATATAACATACGCCATAATTTTAATTTTCTTTTTGCCTCTCCCTTTATGCTTATTTTAAACATAGCAAAAAATTTTCCATTTATTTTGCTGACTGTTTTATCAAATAATGTTATTCCCTCGCTTATTATACTTCTATTTAATTGCCATTCATCCAGTTTGCTGACAATGCACTTAACTTCATTTTTTACGCCTAATAGCAACCAATAATCCTTATATATTGTGCTGTTATAAAAACTATTAGTCAGATCTGTTATTTCACCCTTTAAATTTTTATCATTAGTGTCTATAAATATATCAATATCACTTTCTTCATCTGCATCTCCTCTGGCTACAGATCCAAATAGGATTATCTTGTTCATCCTGTCAAATTCTATTTTTTCCAGTATATAAGAGATAAATGAATATGCTAATGCCCTAATAGAATTTTTCAATTTCATCCAATCCTGCCTCCATAAATATCTTTTTTAATTTATTAAAGAGAAAAATCACTTTATTTGCAATTTCTTTGTCCCTTATTTTTCCATAACATAATAAATTTCTATTAGTTTCAATTTCATACATAATATCTAATATATCATTCTTTTTTGGAAAATCAATATTTATCTTTTCTGCTATCTTTCTTTTAGAATTGAACCAGTCGTGCTTTACAGCAAAGCCAGAATCTATGAGATTTAATTTATGCAATAAAATTTCCAGCATATCACAGCCTGCTACAGATGTATGAAATCCTATTGTTCTCTGCCTGCGCTCAATTCCTATTTTTATACTATTCTCTATCTCTTCTAAACTTTCTTTTAAATTTTTCAGATGCGACTCAATGTTCATAGATTTTATTATGATAGCTACTATATAAATATTTCGATAGCTACTATCATATAAAAATATATACTAATTAGTTATTATATCTTTTTTGCAACAGCTTTATTTATCTTTTTTCCCAGCTCTAACGCATCTTTTTCTGTCATTTTGCTATTCTTAGTAAATTCTTTAAATTTATATAGCATGGTTAATCTTTGCTTTATTGCTTCTCTTGCTATTGCACTCCAATTCATTTCAGGAAAATTATCCATTTCTTTCTTCAGCTCTTCTGGAACTGCTAGTGTTATGCTTACCAATTTATGTTTGATATGTGTAATCTGTTTAAATATTTAAACCTTTCTATTTTAATTATATTGAACAGAAATGTTTATATAAAATATTAACTTCTTTGATTAAATGAAAAGAGAAGTTGATGACAGAACTATACTTGATAAATTTGTAGTTGATTTTGTAAAGATAATTGATAAATTTACCAAATATATAGTAGTTTCTGGTTTCGTTGCAATTGCGCATGGTAGGGCAAGAGGAACTGAAGATATAGATATTATCATTGAAAGAATGGATAAGCCAGAATTTATTTTGTTGCATAAACAGTTGGATAAAAATAATTTTGAATGTATACAATCTAATAATCCAAATGTGATATTTGATGATTATCTTAATTCTAATTTAAGTGTGAGGTATACAAGAAAAAACAATCCTATTCCAGAAATAGAATTAAAGTTTGCCAAAGATTCATTAGATAATTATCAATTAAAGACAAGAAAGAAATTTCCTTTAACGGGATTGGATTTATATTTTTCATCTATAGAAATGAATATTGCCTTTAAAGAGGAATTATTAAAATCACAAAAAGATATGGAAGACGCAAAACATTTAAGAATAGTCTATTCTAATAATTTAGATGAAGATGAGATTAATAAGATTAAAAAAGAAATAAGGAGATTAAGATTAAAATGAGAGATAGAACACATGATGAATTCATTGAAAAATGGGCTAATTTTGTTAAGGAAAATCCTATAAGTGTATGGAAACCTCATATCAAGAATTTAGTAGATTCGCAGATAATAATCGCAAACAGATTTTATTCAAGATTATCAAAAACAAAAGAGGGAAGGGAAAAATTAAAACTATTAAGAAAATAAATAAAAAAGCTCAAACAGAACAAATTTTCTTTTATATATTTGCAATAATTGTTACAGCAGTAATTTTATTTCTTGGAATGAAGGCAATAGGTTATACTAAAACAATAGGTTCGCAAGTTGATCTTGCAAGATTTATTACAGATGTTAATAATGGCGCGCAAAAGAATTTTGATCTTGGTACAGGAAGTTTAACAAAAATAGATTTATACAATCCATTAGGTACAAAGATAATATGTTTTTTAAATCCCAAGGAAAATATTGATTTTTCAATTATAAAAGATTCAAAATTGCTTCAGGAGATTTCAAGCTTGTCTAAACTAAAAGATTCTAATATGTATATAGGTGTGGAAAATGAACTTAAGGCTTATAATATTGAAAATGTTAAGGCAAAAAATGGAATACAATGCAAGCAAGAACCTTTTTCAGGTTTAAGCTTGATATTTGAAAATAAGGGTTTATATTCTGAAGTTGAGATAAAATGAAAGAAATAAAAAAAGATTTTTATGAAAATTGGGAAGTTTCTATCATAGAATTGAAAGATGATATAGGAATTAAATTTAAAGTGACAAGGAGGATACCAAAACTTTCAGTATCAGAAACAAAAATGTTTAAAACCAAAGAAGAGGCAAAGAAACAATTTGATGAATGGTTAAACTAATTCATTAAACTTTGTTTTTAACTCGTCTATTAATTCTTTTTGATTATATTTATAAATATCATTAATATTTAGGGAGATAATACGTTTTTTTAAGTATAATTCTGGAAATCTTTTTGATATTTCATTTCTTTGAGAATCGTCCATTACTACAACAAGGTCTGCCCAGGATAATTGTCTTTTATTTAATGGTTTTTCATTATACAATCCGGCAGATTTTGTTTCATATTTATTTTTGAACAGCATTTCTGCAGTCTTGCTTCTATTCTTGTTTTGGTTGCATATAAATAATAATTTCATAATGATACTAAAGTATTTAAAGATATAAATTTTTCTATTTAAATATATGAAAAAAGCACAGATGCAATTTAATTGGGCTTTTGTAATTATAGCCGGAGTAATTATACTTGCCTTTTTTACTACATT
>JAHIVQ010000088.1 GCA_018816585.1 Nanobdellota archaeon | reverse complement strand
TTGTTTCAGTAAACTTTTTAAACTATATACTACACTATATATTTGCAGGCTAGGTTGGAAGGTTAGCCCTCTTCTGTTACTGTAAATGGGCTTCATACAGAACCGAAGTTCATTAGGCGGTATAAACTATAAATACTGGTCTTGATCTGTACGTTGAGGTCTTGTCTCAATTGGTTGATGGTTTTGAGAACCGTGTGAGATTAGGAATAAAGCAACACTAATCACTTCCATTGGCGCTTTTGAGGTTGCAGGGCTGAGGAAGGACCAAGGTAGCTATTATTTATACTTATACTCACTTTTGGACATGCCTGCAATTCATAATGAAAAAATTAACAAGATCAAAAAATAAAATAATCGCAGGAGTTTGTGCAGGTTTTGCAGAATATCTTGATGTTGATCCAACAATTGTTAGATTAATATTTGCTATTTTTAGTATTTTAAGTATGGGAATGGGTCTACTAATTTATTTAGTAGCTTGGATATTAATGCCAAAAAGAGAATAATAATCTCTTTACGTTATTACCATGAAAAAAAGGAATATTAGGAATAATAAATATAATAAAATAAAAATAATCCCCTCCAATTTTGTGATTCCCCAATGTCTTTTTATAAATAACAATAATAGAATTCCCATTAATAACATAAATGGAACAATATAAACTAAGCTTAGTTTAAGGACTGAAAGTGGAAAAATGATTGAAGATATTCCTAATATAAGGAGTGTGTTAGTAATGCAAGATCCAATAGCGTTTCCAATAACAATATTTCCTAATCTTTTTCTAGATGCTGCGATTGCTACACTCATCTCAGGCATTGTAGTTCCTATCGCTAGGAGTATACCTATAAGCATTTTTGGTATGTTAAATAAGTTTGCAAAGAATATCGCTTGATCCACAAGATATTTTGCACCAAATATCACAAAAGCCCCACTTAAAATTATTAATAATATATCTTTAATAATCCCTGCCCTGAATAATTCATTTATTCTTCTCTTTTCAGTTGAAGAAATTTTATTCTTGTTTTTGGTGAAATTAGTTAGTAACCTACTTTTTATTGTTAAAATATACTTAAATTTGAAGAAGGATTTAATAAATTCTTTGAAACCATATTTTCCCTTAAGATCTTTTTTTGTTTCAAAAAGAAATATAATATATGCAAAAAAGATGATTAACATAATAATACCTTCTATTCTTGAGATAATATTATTAAAAATAAATATAAATAACAATAAAAAAGAGAAGAGCATAATATAACCATCTCTTATGAGCATTTGTTTCCTTGTTTTTATTCTATGGATAATTGCAGCAATTCCTACAACTAATCCAATATTAGCTATATTTGCTCCAGTAATAGTTCCTATTACAAATCCACTTTCATGTTTTATTGAAGCAAATATAGATGAAACTAGTTCTGGCAGGGAGGTCCCTATTGCAACCAATGTTAATCCTATCACAAATTCAGATATTCCTAATTTTTTTGCAATGGATGATGCAGAGCTTACAAAATATCCAGACCCCTTTACAAGAAGCACGAGACCTATTAGGAGCAGTAATATATTAATAATCATTTCTTTATAAGTATTATAGTGTTATAAAAATTTATCGGATAACCTAAACAGGAGTGAACATTTTCTTTAATTAAAATAAAATTAAAGGGTTTTATATAAGTTAAATTTATAAACAATTAAGTTTATATCAATATATGGTGATAGATTTATCTGATAGTTTAAGTCCCTTGGAAAGAAAAGTCCTGAAAGTTCTTAAAGATCATAAAAAAATATCAGAAATAGAAGCAGCTTCAAAGCTAAGTAATACAGAAGTCCTTAGATCATTGCAATTTCTTGAGAATAAAAAAATTGTAAAATTAAATAAAAGAGAAAAAGATGTTATTTTACTTGATAAAAATGGGTTAAAATATACAAGAGAAAAACTTCCTGAAAGAAGATTTCTTGAATCAATTAAAAATAATACTCTAACTTTAGATGAAATAAAAGAGAAATCCAAGTTAAATGATGATGAAATAAAGGCTTCAATAGGTGTTCTAAAAGGGAAATTAGCAATTGATTTTTCAAATAATAAGATATCAATAACTGCACAGGGAAAAGAAATTTTAAACAAGGAAACTTATGAAGAGTATTTCCTTAATAGATTATCTAAAGAAACTTTAACACTAAAAGAATTAAGTGACAAGGAAAAATATGCACTAAATGAACTTAAAAAAAGAAAAGATATTCTAAAAATAGAAAAAATAAAAGAAATGGATGTTGAATTAACAGAGCAAGGAAAATCACTGTCAAATAAAAACCTAAATAATAATTTAATTGAAACTCTTAATACAGAAATTTTAAAATCTGGTTCATGGAAGAATAAAAAATTCAGGAGATATGATATTAATTCAGGATTACCAAGAATTTATGGGGGTAAGAGACATTTTGTTAATGAATCACGTTCGTATATTAAAAAAATATGGCTTGATATGGGATTTAAAGAAATGACTGGTAATTTAGTACAACCATGTTTTTGGAATTTTGATGCTTTATTTGTGCCACAAGATCATCCAGCAAGAGAGATGCAAGATACTTTTTTTGTTGAAGGCAAAGCAAATTTAAATAATAATATAATTTCAAGAGTAAAAGAGACTCATGAAAATGGATGGACAACTAATAGTAAAGGTTGGGGATATAAATGGAATATTGAAGAAGCACAAAAATTAGTTTTAAGAACACATACAACTGTTTTATCTGCAAGAACACTTGCTTCTTTAAAAGAATCTGATTTGCCTGCTAAGTTTTTTGCTGTTGGCAAAGTTTTCAGGAATGAAACACTTGACTGGAAACATTCTTTCGAGTTTTTACAGAGTGAGGGAATTGTAATTGATGAAAATGTTAATTTAAGGAATCTTATTGGGTACTTGAAGGAATTCTTTAGTAAAATGGGATTTGATAAGATAAGAGTAAAACCTTCATTTTTCCCGTATACTCATTGTTCTGCTGAAATAGAAGTTTATCATCCAGAAAGAAAAGAGTGGGTAGAATTAGGCGGTGCTGGTATTTTTAGACCAGAAGTAACTAAACCATTGCTTGGATTTGAATGTCCTGTTTTAGCTTGGGGTTTAGGTGTTGATAGGATAATTGTAGATAAGTATCAGATAAAAGATATTAGAGAATTACATAAAAATGATTTGAAACAATTGAAGGAGATTAAGACATTCATAAAATAAAATGCCAACAATAAAAATAAATAAAAAAAGTCTTGAAAATCTTATAGGTAAGAAATTAGAAGAAGAAAAATTAAAGGATAGAATAACTTATTTGGGTGTTTCTGTTGAAGATTTTAATAAAGATGAAATTACACTTGAAGTAAATCCTGATAGACCTGATTTACTATCTGTTCAAGGAATAGCAAGAGCATTAAGTTCATTTATTGGAGTAAAAAAAGGATTAAGAAAATATGAAGTAAAAAAATCTGGAGAAAAAGTAATAATTGATAATTCTGTTAAGGATGTAAGACCATTTACAGCATGCGCTATTGTAAAAAATCTAAAATTTAATGATGAAAAAATAAAAGAAGTTATAGATATTCAGGAAAAATTACATATAACTTTTGGTAGAAACAGGAAGAAAATTGCAATTGGTATATATCCTTTTGAAAAAATAAAAATGCCAATAACATTTTTTGCTGAAGATCCTAAAAAAGTTAAATTCCAGCCTTTAGAATTTAATAAAGAAATAACAGGATTACAAATATTATCTCAACACCCTACTGGAAGAGAGTACGCGCATTTATTAGAAGGTAAAAATAAATTTCCATTTTTTAAAGATGCTGATGGAAAAATATTAAGTATGCCTCCAATAATTAACTCTCATGATACAGGTAAAATAAGTGAGAAAACAAAAGATGTTTTTATTGAGTGTTCTGGTTTTGATTTTAGTGTATTAAACAAGTGTATTAATATTATTGTTTGTGCACTTGCTGATATGGGTGGTAGTATTTACTCAATTGAATTGAATTATGGAAATAAGAAATTTATAACACCTAATTTAGAACCAGAAAAAATGAAATTAAATATAAAATATGCAAATAAAATAATTGGTTTAAACTTAAAAGAAAAAGATATTAAATCTTGTCTGGAAAAAATGGGTTATTCTTATTCAGGTAAAAATGTTTTAATCCCTGCTTATAGGGCAGATATAATACATGAGATTGACTTAGTTGAAGATATAGCAAAAGCATATGGTTATGATAATTTAAAAGAAGAGATACCAAAAGTAGCTACAATAGCTGAAGAAGATAAATTTGAAATATTCAAGAATAAAATCGCTGAAATCTTGATTGGTCTTGGATTAATAGAAACAAATACTTATAATTTAACTTCAGTTGATATAAATAAAAAAATAAATCTTGATGTAAAAAATGTCAAACTGGAAAATTCAAAATCTGAAGAGTATAATTCATTAAGAGCTTATTTAATGCCTTCATTATTAAATGTCCTTGAAAACAATAAAAACAGGGAATATCCTCAAAATATATTTGAAATGGGAGTTGTATTTAAAAAAGATCTTGAAGAAAAAACCAAGTTATCTATATTATTATGCAATAATAATGTTAATTTTACTTCAATAAAGCAAGTTCTTGATTATTTGTTCTTATGTCTTGATTTAAAATATTTTTTAAAAGAAAAAGAATTAAGTGCATTTATTCCTGGAAGGGCTGGAAAAATTGTTGTAAATAATAAAGAGATAGGTTCTATTGGAGAAATTTCTCCACTAACACTAACTAATTTTAATTTGGAAATACCTGTTTCTGCTTTTGAATTGGATTTAGAAGAGTTGTTTAAATTAATAAAATAA
>JAHIVQ010000087.1 GCA_018816585.1 Nanobdellota archaeon | reverse complement strand
CTTTGCTAATCCCAAAAAAAGATACTGCAATTATAAATATAATTATTGGAATAGCACAACATAGAATCATCATTAAGATATGGTTCTCAAAAATTTTTTTTAATTTCATGATATATTCCTTTAAGTATATTTTTTACATATCAATAATTTTAACTTATTTACACTTGCTTTTTAATTTTTCCAACATTTTACCTTTTATTTCAACTTTGTTAATTTCAATAGTAATGAATTTGAAACAACAGATACTGAACTCATTGCCATAGCAGCTCCTGCCAGTATTGGATTTAATAACCATCCATTTATAGGATATAAAACTCCTGCTGCTATTGGTATACCAAGAGTATTATAAATAAAAGCCCAGAATAAATTCTGTTTTATTTTATTTATTGATTTCTTGCTTATTTTCAGTGCATATACAACATCTTTTATATTACTCTTCATCAGGATGATGTCGCCTGATTCTATTGCTATATCTGTTCCAGATCCTATTGCAATTCCTATATCTGCCTGTGTAATTGCAGGAGCATCATTAATTCCATCTCCAACCATTGCAACTTTATTTCCTTTATTTTGGAGTTTTTTTATCTCGTTTGCTTTATCTTTGGGAAGTACTTCAGATAGTATATTATCAATTCCAAGCTGCTTTCCAATTGCTTTTCCAGTTCTTTCATTATCACCTGTAATCATTATCACTTTTTTACCTAATCTCTTTAATTCTAATATTGCCTCTTTGCTATCTTCTTTTAGAGTATCTGCAACAGCTATTAATCCTATCAGTTTCTTATTAATAACTAAAATCATCACAGTCTTACCTTCAAGTTCTAGTTTTTGAATAACTTCTTCTGTTTTATCCAAGATAATCTTTTTATCTGCCATTAATTTCCTGTTCCCTAACCATATTTTTTTATTAGAATAATAAACTTCCACTCCACTTCCTGTTATAGAATTGAAAAATTTAGCATCAGGTATTTTTAATTTTCCAGCTTTTGCTCTATTTATTATAGCCTCTGCTAATGGATGCTCGCTTCTCTTTTCAGCTATTGCTGCATATTTTATTATCTCTTTTTTATCTGTTCCATTTATACTTATAATATCTGTTACTTCTGGTTTTCCTTTTGTCAATGTCCCTGTTTTATCAAATACTATTATATTAATTTCATGTGCTTTTTGCAATGCACTTGCTTTTTTAAACAGAATACCATTTTGTGCTCCCAATCCAGTACCAACCATTACAGCTGTTGGTGTTGCCAATCCCAGAGCACATGGACAAGCTATTATTAATACTGCAACAAAAATATTTAAGCCAAAACTCAATGGATATCCTAATAAAAACCATACTATAAATGAAATTATCGCAATGAATGCAACTGTCGGAACAAATATTCCTGAAATTTTGTCTGCTAGTTCCTGTATTGGTGCTTTTGATCCTTGTGCATCTTCAACTAATTTTATTATCTGTGCTAAAACTGTTTTGTCTCCAATGCCTGTTGCCTTAAATTTGAAAGCTCCTGTTTTGTTTATTGTGGACCCAATTACCTTATTTCCTTTTGATTTTTCAACAGGAATACTCTCCCCTGATATCATCGATTCATCAACAGAACTATGACCTTCAATAACAATTCCATCAACAGGTATCTTTTGACCTGGCTTTACTATTATTATATCATTTAATCTGACTTCTCCTATAGGAATTTCAATCTCTTTATTATTCCTTATTACAATTGCAGTCTTTGCCTTTAGTTTTAATAATTTCTTTATTGCTTCAGAAGTTTTTCCTTTTGTTACAGCTTCAAGATACCTTCCTAGTAAAATGAATGCTATTAATAAACCAGCAACCTCAAAATATAACTCTCCTTCTTTAATAGTATTTGTCCATAATAAAATAGCAATGACTAAACTGTAAATATAAGCTGTTCCTGTACCTACTGCAACTAAAGTATCCATATTTGCTGTTTTTGCCTTAATAACAGATCTAATCCCTCGTATATAAAACTGAAAACCTGCTATTATTATTATAGTTGATAATAAAAATTGTATAAGTATTGTATTTTGCTTAATTATTTCAGGTAGATAAAAATTAAAATATACAGTTAACATACTTATATATACTAGAGGTATTCCAAATATGAATGATATTATTGTCCTAATTTTTGTATTTCTTACCTCTTTTTCTCGCTCTTTCTTTTCTACATCAACAAGTTCCTCATTTTCTTCTATATTTTTATAACCAACATCCTCTATTATTTTTTGGATGCTTTCTTTTGTTGTAATAGATGGGTCGAATTTTATTGTTGCCTTTTCATTCATTAGTAATTCCTTTTCTTTAACACCTTTCAATTTTTCAAGGGCAGAGCCCACTATGCCTACACAATGAGGATTATCCATTCCTATTACTTTTAATTTTAGTATTATTAATTCTCTTGCAATACTATATCCAGAATTTTTGATTGTTTTTTCTATTTCTTCTTTCTTTACATTCTCATCATGCTCAATATAGGCCTTTTCAGAAGCGAAATTAACATTTACATTTTTAACACCCTTTATTTTTTTTAGACTCTTCTCTATTGTCTGCACACACGAGGCACAATGCATTCCAGATACAGAAATTGTTGTTTTACTCATTTAATTCATCCTCTATTATTTTTATATATGAATCTATTGGTTGTACTCCTACTAATTTAATTCCATTTATAAATATGGTTGGTGTTCCTTTTACGTTGTAACTTACTGCTTCATTTATATCTTTTTGCACTTCTGAACTCATTTTTCCAAAATCTAGGCATTCATTAAATTTTTTTGTATCTAAACCAATATCTGAAGCATATTTTTTTAAACTATTAATGTCAAGTACATTTTGATTGTTAAATAATTTATCTCCATAATCCCAGAATTTTTCTTGTTCATTAGCACATAAACCTGCTTCAGCTGCAACTTTTGAATATTGGTGTATACTTAATGGGAAATTTTTATATACAAACTTTGCTTTTCCTGGTTCAATATAATCTTCATATATTTTAGGAAATACTTCTTTGTAAAATCTGCCACAATAAGGGCACTGAAAATCTGAGAATTCTACAATTATTATATTAGCATTAATATTACCAATAAATGGATCATTTGTTATATCAATTATTGTCCTGTTATTAGAACCTTGATTATTGTGCACATTTTTAGTATTAAAATAATATAGTGAATAAGAGAATATAATAATAACTACAAATATTACTAAAAACTTAAATTTTTTGTTTTTTTCCATTATTTTGATGCTTATTAAGGGTTTAAATTATTTATGAATTAATCAACAAGCTTGATTAGTTTTTTATCAAACCAGTTAAATTTTACCATGTTTATTAATAAATTGTATTCTATCCGAGTTATAGATTTTGATATTTCTAATGTACGAAGAATGATTTCCTCATATTTTTTTACCCTTAATATATGTTTTATATTTTTATAATCATAATCTTTATTTATTATCTTGTTTGCCACATCAGATCCAGAGAGCATAGCAAAATATATTCCCTCACCAGTTAATCCAGAACTAAAACCGGCTGCATCGCCAACTAAAAACTTATTTCCAAATTCATGTCCTTGATAATCATAATTTATAGGGCATGCACATAATCTTGCATTTTTAATATCATAACCTCTTTCTATACACCATTTATCTAAATTGTTTTTAACTTCACTTACTTTTAATTTCTTATAATTTGAATCTGCTCCTGTCCCTATAGAAACACTATTTTTATAGGGAAATATCCATGCATATGCAGGTCCAAAACGATTTACATCAAAATACATTTCTATGTCTTTAACTTTTTTATTCAACACATATTGAAAAGCTTCAAGGATTTTTGTTGTTTTTATACCTAAATTCTTTCTAACAATGGAATTTGAACCATCAGCACCTATTAAATAATCAAAATTGATTTTTTTACCATTTGCAATTAAAGATTTATCTCCTATAGAATCTACTTTAGTATTGATCTTTATTTCTGCCCCTGCTTCTTTTGCATTTTTAGCCATCCATTTTCCAAGATCTTTTCTGTTTATAGTTGCTATAAATGGAGAATTAGATTTTATAGAACTCTTTTTGTTTTTAGAGTGTATAATCAATTCATTAAATTTTCTTTGCAAGATATTATCTGGTATACCAAAAGAGAGTGATTTATTAGTAAGTCCACCAGCACATACCTTATTACCTATTATATTTTTTTGTTCTAAAACTAAAACCTCTTTTTTATTCTTAGCTAATATTTCTGCTGCTTTAAGTCCTGCTGGACCAGCCCCTACAATTACAATTTTTTCCATAATTAAGGATGGCAACAACTATTAGATTTTTGTTGTTTTTCAAATTTTTTTAAGCAGTCCTTTGAACAAAACCACTTTTCATATTTAGTTATGCCTTTGCCTTTTTCCTCTGTCATTCCACATATTGGATCTTTTTTCTTAAACAAATTTAACATCTATTTCCTCTTCTTATTATCATTTATAAGCTTGTAAGTCAACCAGAATACTACTGAGAAAATTATAGCTATTATTAAAACATAAAGTAAACCATAAGTCATCATTCCAGCACTAAAATATCCTCCATTCATCATAGGACATGAAGAGTAATCTGCTGCATTTACAATTCCTATACTTGCTAAACTAGCAACTAGTGTTGATATCTTTTTCATTTATTACCTCCTTATTATATTAATTTATTATAAACCCATCCAAAAGCATACATGAATATAAAACTAATAATTGCAGCTTCAATCATTCCTGTAAATATTCCTATTATACTCAAGGAAAAAAATATATGCCATTGCTCCATCATACTTACAGCACCAGAATAAACACCTATATTTCCTAATATTCCAAGTAAAAGCATTGCTACTGCTGAAACAATAGCTGCTGCATATCCTAATGCTAAAGCATTTAATTTTTCAACCATTTTAACTTAACCTCCATACTTTTATTAATATTTAAATTATCTGTCTATTTAAAATACTGCAAGCATTCTTGTGTTTCAGTATGATGTGATAAATGTTCTTTCCATGATTCTATATCATATCCTGCAGAAGGTCTGCATTTTTCTGGAATATTTGCATAATTACTATTTGATGGATTGTTATTAGATGGTATCTTAAAGCCAAACACGCTAAATATAATTACCCCTAATGTAATAGCAATAAATACAAATAATAATATCTTTTCAATTTCCATTTTTCACCTCCTTTAGCTTTTTTATTTTAGTCAGCATCCATATTATACCTGCTATATTTGAGATTAATCCAAAGATTAACAATTCAAAGGTGTAGTTAGTTAAAAATGTTGCAGTAGATATACTAATAAAAGGTATCAAATTTACAGCATAATGGCTGCAGCATAATATCATACTTATTGCTGATATTCCACCACTAGTTGCCATTGTTGCGGAACATACTAAATTTTTGTGTTTTAAATAAGTATAAAGCCCTATTTGCACGCCAAATCCTATTATAAGAAGTAATAATAAAATAAAATACTTTTTAATCTGTATCAGGGCCATTGCAGGGAATCCAACTAGATATAAAACAAGCAAATTTATACCAATTACTAGTAAAATTCCAATAATACTGTTCCTTATTATCCTAAATTTTAATTTCATCTTTTATCTTGCATATCTCTTCATATACCTCACTTATTTACTTCCTTTTTCATTGATTCATATTGCTTTTTAGTTATTTTTCCTTCTGCAAATCTTTTTTTCAAGATTTCCAAAGCAGATTCAGATTTAGTTTTTCCAATTATGTTTCTATACAGCCAAATAATCAATAAGATCAAAGCCACAAGAACAGCAATCCAAAATAACATTCCTACAATGCCCCATAACCACCTTGAACCACCCATCATATTTATACTTCCAGAGTCCATTATATTATTTCCCATCATCATGTTCATTATTCCTCCTGAACCCATCATATTTCCACTACTAATCATCATATCCATCATACCTCTATTTATCATTCCCTCATTAAAATATTCCCCCATCATAGGGCATTCAGAATAATCTGCTGCACTTACAGTTCCAACTAACAAAACTGCCACAAACAAAATCCATATTAAAATTTTTGTACCCATGTTAATTACCTCTAAATTCAGTATACAATATAACTTATATATCTTGCCAGTTAAACCGTTTTAAACTTTCTGCAAATAAATTTTATATGTCTTTCCAGTTCTTTCTCTTTGAATTAAACCCATTTTATCTAGATTTGTGAGTATAGTTGAAATCTTAGCTTTACTCCAATTAAGCCTAAATCTCAATGAATCTTGAGTTATCTCGCCAGCTTTTTTAATTTCATCTAAAATTTTCTTTTCATCTTCTGATAATGCTTTTCTGATGATATTATATTCTCTATCTTTTCTACCTTCAAATAAATAAAACGAAACAATAATTCCTGCAATAAGAGCTATAATGAATGGGATAATATTATCTGTTCTTATCCCCCAAGTCAACTGTCTCATCATATCCATCATACTTATTGGAGTAAAAAAAGGTTTTATTATTAAAAAAATAATAAAATAAGATATAATTACAACTAAAATGATAATCAAAATTTTTGTTATATTATTAAGATTCTTCATTTTTTATGACCTATATTTTGCATCCAGTTAGATCTGAAAGCCTCTCAAAGCTTTGAACCTGCTCATACATTTTTCCAGCAATCTCCCATGTTGGTGTAATTTTAATTGATTTACTATCACATAATTCTTTATTCTCTGCACATTTTATATAATTAAGATATTTTCTAGATTTTCCAAAGAAATTAAGTTGTTTATTTGTATACTGGCAAAAATCATTTCCATAGATTACAACATCTTTTTCTGTAATACATTTTGCAAATTCATCATATTGCCCTGGTATATGGGATCTTAAATAAAAAGTGTAGGAAAAAACTCCTATTGCTACCAAAAGCAGAAAGACTATCAGATATGACTTTATCTTTTTGGTAAATCTTCCTTCTTTATTATTTTGGTGTTTTGAATCAGTATGTTGCCTTAAACTTTCATCTGATTCAAACTTCTGATTACAAATCTTGCATTCTACCTTTTTCATTTGTTTATATTCCACATCCTCCACCAGCATACTGACCTACTTGATAGCTACTTACTGCTGCACTACCATTTGAAGTCATTATAGTATATGCTAAAAATAGTACTGCCAATCCTAAGATTATAACAACTATAGTTGTGTTTTTGTCCATTTTTACCTCCCCCTAATTCATTCTCTACAACAATCCAATACTTTTTTTAGTAATTGTGAGACCTTTGAAAGCTTTGTTTCAGCTACAACCTCACTTTTTTCAAGTTTCACAGCACCATTCACAGCCCAGAATAAGCTGTAAACATTAAATGCCTCTAAAAATAATTCTTCTGCTTCTTTTTTATTACCTTCATGAAGATATTTTGTTCCTACTTCTGTTAATCTCATACTTGTTGCTAGTAAATGTTTACTTATACACCATTTTTCTGATCCATCATCTTTATTTACAAGCTTTGCAAGAAGTTTTTTTCTTAATTCCCTTATCTGTTCTAGAAATTCAAGAAATTTATTCTCATTTGTTTTCATATAACTAAAAAGAAAATGCTCTTCAAGACTAATAAGATTCATTAGTGCTATGCTTAGATCCTGTCCACTAGATAAATCAAGAGAGTTTTTCTCTTTTATTTCTGCTATTTCCTTTACAAAGTTTTCAACTTTCATTTTGTTATCAACCAAAATATAAGCGATAATATAAATAATATTATTAACATAAATGATAATCCTTGATAGGGCCATAATACCTTACCTTTTTGTTTCTTTATACTATCACTTAAAGTAAATGCGCTCCATACAGCAATACTTCCTATTATTATACCAATCATTAATTTATCTATACCAAAAATACCAAGTCCAAACATAGAGTGGTAATCAGGCATACTTTTAACCATGGCAGCATTTGTTATAATACCTGCATAATAGAATGGTATTATTATCATCAATAATGATAATATAACAATAATAATTTCTTGCAGTGGGAAATCTATTTTCTTCTTTAACCATTTATTGAACCAAAGTGCACTTGATATTATAACTGCACCAAGCAATAATCCAACAATGCTATCATCAACACCAATTACTCTTGCAACTTCTACACCTGCAACAGCTGCTCCTGTACATAATGGGCAATGAGCTGTTGCATCGGGTATGATGACTATTAGTGATACTATTAAAAATAAGGATAATAATAACATTTTTTTCATAGTCTAGTCACCCTTGCTTTGTTTCCTTCAAAAATTTCTACTTTTAATTTTTGGCCCTGATCAATACATTTTTGCATATGCATATTATGCTTGTAATTAAAATTTAACAAACCTTTTTCTGTCTGTATCCCACCATCACATTGGGTTAATCCATTTTCAATCGCATTACAGTTTTTGTCATAAACTCCCATTCCATCTAAAACTTGTGATTGAAGGTTCATATTTGTTATAATGCCTTCAAAAACATCTCCTTTTATAACATTGCTCGTTGCACTTCTTGCTAAAAATATAAATGTTCCAAATAATATAATCAACGATATTCCCGCAATTAAATTTATTTTTTTCATTTTCAATTTTTGTTTTTATCAAATAAATGTTATTAAAATAAAAAAGAGGGTTAACAACCCCCAACCATTCCTCCTGCAGTACTTGGAGCTGAACTAGCTACAGTACTTCCTATAGCAGATATTTGCATTGTCTGCCATAAAACTACAAGAATAACTATGACTAAAACTACCCATAGTAATGTTTTTGTATTTAGTTTTATTTCCATTTTAGCAACCTCCTACCATTGCTCCACCACTTGCTCCTTTTTCTATACCCCTGTATAGATTAGATGCAAGATTGATGTAATTTAATTCTACTCCATTTTGTTTTAATGCAGCTGCTTTCTGCATATGTATTTCTGGGAAAAATAGAACTTTCCATTTTCCTAATTCTTCAAGTATCTGGTCGTCACTGAATTCAGATCCATGTTTTGTTATCAGATATTTTGCAAGTCCACGCATAGCATAACTATGTGCGCAACCACATGCTGCATTTCCATCACTAAATATTATTGATGCTGCACCACAGCAATATTCACAAGATATCTCAGAAGCAATATTAATATACCTTGTCAGGTCTTTTCCTGTAAGTTTTATTGCATCATCTAAATTACCTAACTTTCTTATTGTTTGGTCTGCTTTTGTAGGATTAGCAACTGAAACATCATCATAGCTAACTCCTAATTCTGCTCCATAAACTACTGGAATACCCTTTGGTATAATAGATGCAAAATCATTAATATTAACATTTGCTCCACCAGCTGTTTGTTTGGTTATATCACTTACTCTAAAACCATTATATACAGCTATTAACAATAATAATCCTATTAAGATAGATAGTATTGTTGTTGTATTATCTTTTTTCTTTTCGTGTTTGTGTTCTTCCATTTGTAAGCCTCCTTTGAAAGGTGTAATTTAGAATAAGAAACAGCTTATAAGCGATTGTTTGAAACTAGTTTCACTTGATTATTACCATATTTGTCATTCCGCGCCTTTTTCTTTCTATTAATTGCTTGCCTTCTAATTTATCAAGAATTCTTGTTACTTTTACCT
>JAHIVQ010000086.1 GCA_018816585.1 Nanobdellota archaeon | reverse complement strand
TGAAATTGGATTAGGATTTATACAGCAGAATGTAGAAATGCAAAAATCATTAATAGACTTTCAATCTGAAATAGCAATGAATGATATTACAAGGAAATTAGAAGCACAGGCATCAGAAGTTGAATATCAAAGAGAATTGGATAAAGAAGAAAGAGGCTATTTACGTGATTTAGATAAAGAAGAAAGGGATTATTTAATTGGACTTGATAAAGAAGATAGAGAATTTGAAAGAGATAAAATAATGCAGGATTTAAAAAATCAACCTACTGAAAAAGATGGACTAGATTTTCAATTAAAGAAATTACAAATATTACAAGCACAAAAGAATTTAGATACATCTTCTTTAAAACAATATGATGCAAAAACAATTTCTCAGGTAGATGCATTAGCTAAAAGTTTTGATAGTAGTCCAATAGTTAAAAACTATATTGAGGTTCAAAATAAGAAATTAAGTGTTAATAAAATAATTGAAGCAAATGTAGGTGGTCCAGGTGAACTTGCATTAGTTTATGAATTTATGAAAGCATTAGATCCAACATCAGTAGTTCGTGAAAGTGAATATGCTACAGCTGCTAAATCAGGAAATATATTTGCAGGTGTTTTAGCAAAATTTAATGGCTATTGGAAAGAAGAAGGTGGTTTTATGCCAGATCAAGTTAAAGAATCTTTTAGAACTATTATTGGAAGTAAATTTGATGTAATACAAACACAATATGATAACTTATACAACGAAACATCAAGAAAGATTAATATGAAAACTGGTGATGGGGATGGTAGTGAATTTTTAACACAGTATGATTTAGAAAGAACAAGTGATGGTAATAATGAAACTGATTTACTTGCTAATTTAAAACCTTTAACAATGGGTTATCAAAATTTAGAACAGTTAGTAACTGAAAATCCAGAATATTATGATTTAGCAAATTCATTAATAGAAGAATATTCAGATGATGAGATAATGCAATTTATAGATTCAATACAAGAAGATATAGGTTTTAATAATGACCTTAGCACGTCAGTAAACTACTCTACATTAAAAAAAGTAGTTGCAAAAAAAGACGGATCTGATGGAGGTCAATGTGGTAGATTTGTAAATTCAATAACTAACTTAGGGGTTGGAGATAGTTATGAATCTAAAATGGCTAAAATGGATATAAAAAATCCAACATCTGAACAAATAAAACCTGGTATGGTATTTACAATGCCTTATAAAAATTACGGACATATAGGGTTTATTGTTTCAAATAATGGAGATGGTACAGTAACAGTAAAAGATTCTAATTATAGTTTAGATGAAAAAATCAAAACACATAATATTGCAATATCTAAAATTAAAGGTGTTACATACGCTTAAACGATTAAACGATTAAACGCTTAAACACTTAATATAAATTAAAATATATGGCATTAACAAAAAAACAAATAGATGAGATGAAAAAAAATCTCAATATAAAACCTAAAAATGATGTAGAAATAAGACGTTCTAAATTAAAGAAAGCAGCTGGTATTACAGATACACAAGGAACTATGGGAACTACAGCTAGAGATACTATTATAGAACCAAAAGAAAAAGAACGAAGTTTATTTGGTAAAGTAGCAGATGTAGCAAATGTAGGTTTTGAGAAATATGCAGGACTAGCTAAAAAAACAGGTATACCACAAACTATTGGCGGTATTATTGGAGCTGGTTCAGGATTAATTGGTGGTGCTGTAGGATTAGCTGGTGAAACAATTAAACAAACTGGACAAGCATTAATTCCAGGCGGTAAGAGTTGGGAAAAAGGTAAAATATGGGAATCTACTAAAAAATCAGCTAAAGATACAGCTAAGTTTGGATATGGATTAGGTTCAGAGGGTACAATTGCTGCTCCATTGGGTGGTGCTGGTAGAGCGGTTAATATTGCGGTTGCATATGGACAAGGTTATGAAGGATTAGAAAATGTAATTGAAGGTGTTAAAGAGGGTGATACAGAAAAAACACTTACTGGCGGTATGATGTTAGGAACTTCTGTTTTTGCTGGAAGAGGTGCTGTTAAAAGTAAAGGTATATTATTACATCCAGAAACAGTAACAACACTTAAAAAATTACCAAGTTCTGCTAGAAAAACTGCTTATACACAATATGCAAAAAGTACAGAAAAAGCATATAAAGACATGATGAACTTATCTAAAAGCGAAATTAAAACAGAATTATCAGGTAAAAAAAATACACCTAAGTTCTTAACTGAAAAAGGAATAAAACTAGATGCCGAAGGCAAAAAGATAGATACAACTAAAGCACGACAAACATTAA
The DNA here is from genome assembly GCA_018816585.1 of Nanobdellota archaeon. Lineage (GTDB taxonomy): Archaea > Nanobdellota > Nanobdellia > SCGC-AAA011-G17 > JAFCDX01 > JAHIVQ01. The sequence goes on along the minus strand of JAHIVQ010000086.1, from coordinate 1,684 downwards.
AAGAACAATACAAACCTTTAGAGAATGCTTATCAAGCTGAATTAGCAAAATCAGATGCAAAGTTTAACTTAGAAAGTTTAAGGAAACGTGCTAAAGAAAGTGTAAAAACGATGAAAAATAAAAGTGCTGTTGATAAAGCTGATATGATAAAAACTATTGATGAAATGGTTGATGCTGAAATTACGGCAAATGGTAAAATAGTAGACGCTTCTAAATTAAATGAAATAAAACGTGGTTTTTGGGACACTGCTTATAATACAAATAAAACTAAAGTTGCTAATGCAGAAGTTCATAAACTAGGACAACATGCCGCTGATATGTTAGAAACGACATTAAAGAATACTGAGGTTAAGTTTATGAATAAAGAGCTTGGTAATTATGCACAGGCAATACGATTATTAGAATCAATACATGGTAGAGGTTTTCCAGGTGGTAAATTAAGTCCTTTATTATATCAAGGAATGGGTGCTATTGTTGGCGGTAGTACAGGCGGATTACCTGGTGCAATTATAGGTGGAAGTGCAGCAGGCAAAGCGGCTTCTTTTATGGCAAATCCTAAAGTTAGATCTACTGTAAGACAATCAGTATTAAAAAAACTAGAGCCTAAGAAAGCACCAGTTAAAACAAACCCGAAAAAAACTAAATCAAGTATAATTAATCGTAATAAATTAATTGAAAGTTTAATTGGAAAGAAAAAAGATTAATTCCAATGTTTTATTATTATTGAGGATATAAGAAATCCTCCAATAACTGTTAATATAAATTCCATATCATTTAAATTATTTATTATATTGATCTTGCCAATTTAATTTCTTCTTCATACTTCTAATATTTTTTAAAGCATTTATTTGATCTTCTGTAAGTTCAGGCAGTTCTTTTAAAAATTGCTGAAGTTCTAAATCTTGTTTTTCTTTTTTAGTTATCATATCCTTTAAATTATTAATTATATTACCACTATAGCATACTACTTTACATTTGTAAAGCGATATGTAATACTCATAGTATAATTTATAATAATAAAGTATGAAAAATTTTATTAAAAGGTATTACAAATTAGCAATTATTATTATTTTAGTGCTAGGAATGGGTGTTTCTGGCTACTTTAATTACAAACAAAGTAAAGATTGGGTGCAACTAAATGACGAAAAACACGATGTACTTAATAGAAACATTGATTTGAGTTTAGAATTAGAAGAAAGAAAAAGTAAAATAGAAGAACTTAATGAAAAGTTATCCACAGAGCAAGCAATGAATGCTCGTCAATATGAAACTATTTCATTTCTGAATAACTATAATGATTTTATGATTGATGTTACTGCTGATATAGAGGAATTACTTTTAAAAAGCGATAGTGAGAATTTAGACTTGATAAATTGGTTATATGATAATTCATATTTTTATGGCGATGATCAAAATACAGCAACGTATATGTTCTTAGATTGGAAGAATAAACACGAAAGAAACTCCGATGAATACGATGAAATTATAGAAAGAGTGTATGATTTAGTAGATAAAATAAATACTGTGGAAAACTAGCTTGCATTATTATTTCAGTTTGTTATAATACAAGTACAATTTACTAACAAATTCTTTAAAAGCTCACAGTAGTGAGCCAATCTAAGGACAAAGTGTCCAACGCCCTAAAGAAGCGTGTTAGATAGGTTGGCGCTCTATTGTGATTTTT
>JAHIVQ010000085.1 GCA_018816585.1 Nanobdellota archaeon | reverse complement strand
TTCACAATATTTCTTGCAAATTCTTTATTCGTAGCCATTTGCCACCTCCTTTTTTGTTATTAATTATATATCAAAGGAAGTTATTTGTAAATCAAATATTAATCAAATTGTTTTCTTAGTTTTTTAGCGTATTTTGGGATTAGTTTCCATATTGCAGCATAAGTTTCTTTGAAGAGAGATTGTTCACCTCGTTCACCGACCACAATATTAAGTGGACGTTTTCGTGTATCTTCATAAAATTTTTCTGAGAATACTTGAATACCAAATCCTTTTTTAGTCCATAATATTTTTATATTCATATACTCATTAAATCTATCATCATATAATAAGATATTATAACCACTATCTTTTTCATTTAAAATTATTAATTTTTTATTTCTATTATGTTTCATATACTCATCTCGGTTAATGTTTTAAATTTTAACCCATTTTTATTACAATAGCTATTAGCAAATTTAAATTTTGCTATATTCTTTTCTTTTTTTATTTGGCTATTTGGTTTTATTTCAATTATATTCTTAACACCATTGTTATATGTTATCTCATAATCAGGCAAATACCTATGTCTATATTTATTAAAATAATATTTAATTACTCGCTTACATCTATCATAAGATTTAATAGAATCATCTTTTTCAAAACTTTTACAAGCCATTAATTCATAACCGCTCTCATATCTAATATATTTATTATTCTTTTTAGAATAAAATCTCCCATATCTTCTTTTACTATAATTTGCTGGACTAACACCTCCATTATTATTTATTCTTTTAATCATAGCTATACTTAATTTGTTTTTAATATAAGAAGGCATTGTTTTTCCTTTAAGCCAACCAACTCTTCCCATCATTTTCAATTTAGTTTTTTTAGATAATTTACGCCCTTTTAATTTATTTGATATTTTTAATTTTGTTATTTTTGTATGGGTTTTTCCTAACATAGGAGGAAATTGCTTTTTACGCACTATTTTTATTTTATCTTTTGTCGCTTTTGTATGTTTTTGCCCTAAAAACATTTTATCTTTTACTCTCATAATAGATTAGCCTCACAGCTCTATCAACAAGCTTCATGCCACGCTCAAATCCGTCGAGCAGTTGGGTTACTGGGTCTCGTTGCATTCTTTTTGGTTTATATACTTCTCTCTTCTCACTCTTCATTATGCTTTTAGGTTTATATACTCCATCACTATCTTGTTCTAGTTCAATTATTTTTTCCATTTGGTCCTCCCCAAAATAAAAATAAGAGAAAACCCAGATAAAAGAAGTAAACTAATTTCTAATGGATTAATTATTGATAATTCTATAACATTAGCGCCTTTGTTCAACCAATCGTCATACATATTATAATTACGAATAACCTTATCAACATATGGTTGAACATTAGTACCACTGTTGCTTACATATCTTCCATAAGTATCTTTTTTTGCTACTCCTGAATTATAAGCCGCCACTGCATCTGGAACATTACCAAATTTTTTCAGATTTTGACCTATATAAGCAGTCCCAATCCGTAAACTATATAGAGGATCATATAATCTATCAGGAGTCGCATTAGGTTCTATTGATTTAGCAGTCTTTAATAATACCTGCATTAAACCATAAGAAGCATCATTTATTTTTGGTTCAGCTCTATATGCTTTTGGATCAAAATTTGATTCTTGTTTAGCATGACCAAGAATTAATGCCGCGGGCACGTTAAATTCTTTAGACACCTGTTGTACAAGTGGTAAATATTTTTTCTCAGAAGTAAATAACATTATCTCCTCAAAAAATAAATTCCAATACCAGATAGAATTAAAACCGGAATACCAATATATACAACAATCGGCGGCATTCCTAGAATTTTTTCCGTAGCTGGCGCTTGCATAATTATTGTCGGAGGTATTTTAGTTTTTGCGGCTTTAATTGCTTGAGCATTTTTAGCTATACTTGCAATATTGCTTATCGCACTACCCCAATCTATTGCTCCAAACATATTATCTCCTCTTTAAAACAAGATAAGCACCACCAGCGACAGCTAATCCCAAACCCACCCACGCAAACATCCCTAGTCCGGTATCGGGGGTACGCGGGGGTATAATAGGAGTTGATGTCATAGGTTGCTGTTCCTTTTTTACGCCCTGGATTATTTTCCTTACGCCCGTCACAGCAGGCTTTATTGTTTCTAATCCCTCACCCAACTTATCCCAAAATGATGTTTCTTCTTCACCAAAACCACTAAATGACACAATACCGGG
>JAHIVQ010000084.1 GCA_018816585.1 Nanobdellota archaeon | reverse complement strand
TATATTCATTTTGCTGGCCTGTTCTTATCAACATATTTGGGTGCTCTCCAATCTTATTTGCAATTACAAATTCTAATCTCATTAATCCAATACCATCAAAAAATAATTCTTTATATTCACTTGGAGCTTGGCCACAAATAGAAACTGTTTTTCCTTTCTCTTTAAATCCATTTATAATATTATGAATTGCTTTAAGTACAGCATGATTTCTTTCATCAAAATAATGCATTCTTCCCAGTTTGGCAGAGTCACGATCAACACCTAAACATAATTGTGTTAAATCATTTGATCCAATAGAAACACCATCAATGTCTAATTCAGCAAATTCTTCAGGTATTAAAGCCATTGAAGGAACTTCAGCCATCAAGAATATTTTGAAATCTTCATTTCTTTCAAGACCACAATCTTTCATTATAGCTAAACATTTAGTTACTTCATCAACTGTTCTTACAAATGGTAACATTACATAAACATTTTTGTATTCTTCACGAACTTTTTTTATTGCTGCACATTCTAATTTGAAAGCTTCTTTAAATTCTTCACTAACATATCTTGAAACTCCACGCCATCCAATCATTGGATTATCTTCATGAGGTTCAAATTCCTCTCCACCTTTTAAATTCTTATATTCATTAGTTTTGAAATCTGAAAATCTTACAATTATAGGTTTTCCATCAATATTTGAAGCAACTTTTTTTATTCCTTCACATAACCCATTAATATATTCATTTTGCTGGCCTGTTCTTATCAACATATTTGGGTGCTCTCCAATCTTATTTGCAATTACAAATTCTAATCTCATTAATCCAATACCATCAAAAAATAATTCTTTATATTCATCAATTTTATCTGGTTCACCAAGATTCATATATATTTTAGTTTTTGTCTCTCTAAATGGATATTCTATTTTTTCTTTTTTAGATTCTTCTAATTCAGGTTTTCCTTTGTATACTTTTCCATTAGTACCATCAACTGTTATTGTATCATTATCTTTTAATATCTTAGTTGCATTTTCTGAACCAACAACACAAGGAATTCCCATTTCTCTTGAAACTATGGCGGCGTGACTTGTAATTCCACCTTCATCAGTTAGTATAGCAGAAGCTTTTTGCATAGCAACAACAAAATCAGGATTTGTCATAACAGTTACTAAAATATCTCCTTTCTGTATTTTATTAAGATCATTTATATTCTGCACTATTTTAACAATACCAGAACCAATTCCTGGGCTTGCACCAAGACCATTAAGAATAGGCGTTGCTTTTATCTCATCATGTATTCTTGCTTTTTTTACTTTATCTTCTGTTGTTACAGATCTTGTCTGTACTATGTATATTCTTCCATGCTCAATAGCATATTCAATATCTTGTGGTTTGTTATAATGCCTTTCAATTTTTTTCCCTATTTCAGCGAGTCTTATTATTTGATCATCTGTTAATTTTTGTTCTTTTGCTTTTGCAGGGCTTAACATTATTTTATTTGTTCTACGTAAACCTTCATCACGTGCATACATCCAAGGTTGATTTGAAATCTTTTTTTCTTTTATTTCATAATTTTCTTTGTTTATTGTATAAGTATCAGGGGTTATTTGTCCTCCAACTATTGCTTCACCTAATCCAAATCCTGCTTCAATTATTATTTCATTTTTATTTGTAGCTGGATTAATTGTAAACATTACACCAGAACTTTCAGAATCAATCATCTTTTGTATTATAACAGCAATTAATACTTTATCATGTGGAAAATTATTTTTTGTTCTGTAATAGATTGCTCTTGCTGTAAATAATGAGGCCCAGCATCTTTGTAATGCACGAATAATATTATCTCCCCCTTTTATATTTAAGAAAGTCTCTTGCTGTCCTGCAAATGATGCTGTATTATGTGTTATAATCCCACCAATACCAGCAGCAAAATTCTCAACTTCGGGAATACAAAAATCATAGACATAACCATTGCAATCCACTTCTTTGATTTCCTTAATCTGATCCCATTTAACTGAATCATTCAAGCTGTCAAATTGTAAATTATTTTTAGATATTAATTTTTGAAATTGCTTAAATCCATATTTTTTAGACAAGAATCCTTTGTTCCAAGGTATTTGATTTTTAGTAAATTTCCCTTTAGAATCATAATAAACATACTGTTCAATTTCTTTTTTGATTACATCATTTTCATAAAATGCCTTATGGCATTCGCCGCAGTAAAATCTTTCTTTTTTTAGGTATTTGCTGCTTTTGTTTATTTTGCTTTGGCATTTTGGGCAGAAATTTGCTAGTATTTTATCTTTAGGAATAGAATCTTCAAATTTATTCCTTAAAAACATTGATAGTTTGCTTGAGGTATGTATATTATTTAAAAATTCAGGGTGGTTTTTTCTCTCGTTAAATTCTTTAATTAATTTGTTTAATTTATCTTTTTTGCAGTCACATTCAAAACAAATAAATTTAGAAAAGTTATCAAAACTCCAAGGATGTATTATAATATTAAAAGCATTATTTTTCTCTCTCAAATACCATTCTATTTCTAACATTTCTAAAAGCTTTATTATTCCACTAGTAAGCATTTTAGAAGTAGAGCAATATTCTATTGCATTTTTTCCGCAATAACCATCCCCATCAAAGCAACCTCTTAGAAATTCTCCAATTAGTTCTTTATTCCACCCAAAAACAAATTCCGGGACTCTTTTATTCCTGCATCCCTCACCTTTTCCTTTTTTATTTTTGCTTTGATCACCAATTGTATTTTTAAGAAATCGGGTAAATGCCTTATTATGGAATCTTAAGCTATATCTGTTTATTTTCTGATTATTATATAATTTCACAGAAGAAACAAATCTGATTACTCTATTCATTATTTTATTATCAGAATTGGTTATTATTATCTCATTCTCTTTGTATGTGCATCCTTCTGCGCAATAAACTCCCAAAAAATAAGCAAAGTCTTTTGTTAAATTTATTTTTCTTGGTAAACCATATTGAATTCTCCAATTGGTTGATTTATTTTTAATCTTTAATAATCCATCTTCTTCTATTATATCTTCTCCATTTATGTAGTCTAATATATCAATGTTTTCTTGTTTTAAGTCTAAAATAGGAAGTTTGTTTATTGCAGGAAGTTTTTCATCTCCTTTAAGAAATTTAATGGATTTAACATTTTTTGGAGTAAGAGTATCTTCATCTAAAACTATTAATGTATGATTTGGGGCTATAGTAATTTCTCTTCCAGTTTCGGTGGTTATTTTATATAATTTCTCGCCTTCCTTTATTTTGTGCTTGTATAAGCTTCCAACTTTTATCCATTGGATTTTATTATCTTTCATAGCAGGAATTTCAATTTCATAATCAGAACCATCTCCAACTAAGCTGTATATATTCTTCATTGGTCTAAAATAAGTTCTATTGTTGATTTTAACAAGAATATGCTCATTTTCTGAAATACTTGGTAGATCCTCTGCTGTTGCACTTGAACGTACAGCAACCCATGGAATGTCACGTCCAGCTTTAATTATATCTAATGCACTTTTAGATGCTGATTTGAATACTGACAAATCAATAGAAATATTATCATAAGCAAATTTTACATCATTTGCAATAGTTTCAGGAACTTCTTTATCTAATATTGCTTCCTGAACTTGTTTTGCTACTTTTTCTAGTTTATCTGTATCTTGTATATCTAAATTTTTTAATAAAGAATAAATTTTTTTATTTAATCCTGTATCTTCTAAAAAACTTTGATAAGCTTGTGCTGTTACAACAAATCCAGGGGGAACAGGTAGTTTTAGATTATACATTATTCCAAGATTTTGGGCCTTACCACCAACTATACCAATATCATCTTCAGAAATATCCTTAAACCAAACAATATTTTTCATTTACACCTCTATAACTATTGTCTGTTTATAATATTTAAAGCTTCTTATATTTTTTCTATTTTTATAGAATACTTTCCAGGTAATTTTGAGATGGCTTTTCTATATGCTTTTTTAACAGTTTCAATTCCACTCTCATCAACATGAGCTTCAGCAATCTTATTTCCCTTGTGAACTCTTGCTGCTCTTCCTGCAGGCTTGCCAAATGAATGTGCCATTCCAGTTTGCAGTCTATCTGCGTGTGCACCCGTCAACATTTTGTTTTCTCTTAGAATATGATGAGGTATTGCCCTAATTCTGAAAAAATAAGAACCACTAATTGCAAGATCTAAATCTCTGTTTACTACTTGTCTTGCAGATTCTAGTGCATTATGTCTTATATTTAAATCTTCATTTGATACTAAAAATATTTTATAAGCAAACTGCTTTTTGATATCACCAGAATTGAATTTAACTATTTTTGATTCTGGTATTGTTGATATATATGAAAATTTTTTGAATTTACTTTTTCTTGTATATGGCCTTGTCAAATGCCTATAACAACATCCTTTTCTTAGAGTTGACATTTTATTCCACCTTTACCTTTGTTCCTATTGATTGTCCTGGTAATCCTATTGAAAAATATGCTCTTAAGGCACCATTATTACCATGAACAGCCTTTATTTCCCCTATTAATTCCTTTCCTGCAGGGCTTTTCCATACTACTCTTTTAGTAATAAGTTTGGAAGCCTTTTCCTTGCTATCTACACCACTTATTTTTAGAATCATCTGATTAGTATTCTGCCTGTGCTTTCCACGCCTGTAATTTATAACAACTGCTTCCATCTTTTTAAGGCTTAATTAGTATTTAAAAAGCTTTCTCTGAACTTGAATTATAGGGATAAATTTATAAAATTTTATACTAAATATAAGTATGGAAACTATATCTTTTAATGGTTTAGAGAAAAAAACAAACCCTTTATACATACCATCATGTAAAGGCGGAGGTAAAAATTTAAATGAATATAAGTTAGGGCATTATACTGAATGTTATGAATGTGATAAACAAAAAAAGTGTCGTGATATAGCTTTAATTATTGGGGAATCAGCAGAACTATAAAAATGGGAATATTATATATAGATGATTTTGTAAAAGAAAAAGGATTTGATTCTACTGAAGAATATCTTAAAAATTGTATAGAAAAAATGAGATGCCCACATTTTAATAGTTTTGAATATTTCAAAAATTTATATGATAATAAATTAATTATTGAAGGGGCTATTATAAGAACTTCTGATAGGGGTCTCATAGACAGATGTTATTTTGTGAATAAAGAGGGCAATTTAGTTGGAATTACTGCAGGGCCTTATCCTGGAGAAGAAGGAACCTTTAAACCAGAAGATATACTTATTGGAAAGAGGATTTCTGATGGTTGGACTATTGAGAATGTTATGCGATTTGGTTACATTTTTAGAGAATGGGAAGGAAAATAAACAATAATTATTTTTCCTTTTTAATTTTATTTAATTCAAAAAGATTCTTTCTCTGAATATAATCAACACAGGTTTTCATGTAAATTCTTGCATCTCTTCTTATTTTTTCTATTTCCTGAGTTGTAGGTTTTTTTGCAGTATTCTTTTTTATATCAATTACTTGTTTTAGTATAATTCCTAAACTTTCAGGAAGTCTTTCATCTTCAACAACTTTCTTGAATGAACTTAATAAATTAGCATCTGTGAATTTTACTTTATTTATCTCAAGGATTTCTTTAGCTATCTTTGTACAAGAATCATAAGTCTCATTTGTATTTTCAATATCTTTCTTTTTTCGTATCTGTTCAAATAATTTTTTTATTCTTTTCAAATAATCTTCAGAATCTTTTAATAAATCATCAATATCTTTTCCAGAAACTTCTTTTATTTTTCTGTGCTCAATATCTTTGTAATAATTAAATATTTTTTCAAGCATGTCAACATATTTCTTTTCAAGCATTTTTTCCTGCTTGACAAATATTTTATCTAATAATTTAATTGTCTCTCTTGGTGTTGGTGGTGCTATTCCATATAACATTAAAGCTGCTTGTGCTGAATTTAATACTGCATAATACAAATCTTCTCCAACAATACTTAATAATTTGAATCTTGTTCTTTCAACTAGTCTTTCACCAATATCCATCTGCATTTCAATTGCTTCCTGACTTGGTTTAATACGACCCATTTTTAATAATAATTTCCAGGGCATAAATACACCACGATCATATAATGGAACTCCATCTCTTAACAAAGTAAAAATAACAGGATGTGCATCCTTTACAGAATCCCAAAAGTCAGTTAGTATATAAGTTTGAATGTGAAATTGTTTTTTTATTCCTGTTAATTCTGCTGCTTGTGCTCCCATTCCACGTATAATTGCACCAAGCTTGTCTCTTAATTCTGTTCTTGACATTCTTTTTACATCAGTATCATCAACAATAATGTAAACATCAATATCATTACTTTTTTCTCCTCTGAATAAAGAACCTGCTGCAACATAACTTATAATATACTTCTCAAATTTTTTAATTGACATTGTTTTATGTATTTCAGAAATTCTTAATGCAGCCAAAACATCCATTGGATCATATAATGGAGCAGACATTGCAATCATTTTTAATATTTCATATTTTGCATCATAACAAGATTCCCTTAAATCATATAAGGACATAACTCGTGGTTTTATATTTTTATCAATTGATTGCGCTTCTTTTTCAACAAATTTTACAATTTTATCCATAAATGTTATTGGGTCTTTTTCCTGGTCTGCATTTATTAGAATTAGAACATTTATTAGATCTTTACTCTCTTTTTCAGGGGGCAATAAAGAGATTCCTATAATATTTCTGTCTTTTTCTTTTGTTATTATTTTCTTGAATTGTTCTAATTTTGATTTTAAAGCATCTAATTTTTTCTTAACTTCTTTTGGTATTTCCGGTATTTCTTCAGGCATTTTTGGTAATTTCTCTGATTCTTCCATTATAATATATATTTTTTAGTATTATTTATAAAACTTGTGTTTTAATTGATTTTTTATCTCTGAATAAAACAAAACCTTTTTAAAATACATTAAAATTATTCTTATATGGGCCCATGGTCTAGTGGCTATGATCTTGATAAAAGATAGCAAACGTCACCCTTACATGAATTCTAAGTAAGGTGAAGATCGGGAGTTCGACTCTCCCTGGGCCCATTTATAATATTTAATCAAATGTTTTTTATTATTAAATCTTATATCTTTCATCCATTTTTTAACCATATTAGCCCCATTTATATCCAAACAAGATTGCTTATATCTTTTAAATGTTCTTTTATCATAACGATCCCTGTTATAACTAGTTACTGAAAATTTGAATTCGTTTAATAAACGAAGGGTATTTGCAATTAATCTTTTACTTTTTGAGGTTAGATTTATAGTCGGGTAAATATTATTTTTTCTATTTTTAAGACACAAAGATCCATCACTATCAAATAATCCTCTTAAAAATGCTGCCTTAACTTTTTTATTGCTATTCAAAATAATTTTAGGTATAGAAATATTATCTTTTTTATTCAGAGGTACACAAAAGATTTTATTAAAAAATTGAAGAATAGCCTTAGAATTAAATGTACAAATAATTTCATTTTTATATTTATAATTTCTAGATTTACAAGATATATTAAAAAGTCTATTTTTTCTTTTAATTAAAATATTGTTAAAGTATTCTTTATCATATCTTTTATCTCCAGAATAATTAAAACCATATCTTTTATAACCCTCATTTGACATTTGAATTGACATATGACCATCTCCTATATGAAATCCTAAATCTTCAGCTAAAAGGGAGTTTAATTTTTTAGGAAGTTTTATCTTTCTAAGTCTATCTTTGTGAGAAAATTCAATTTGAGATGTATCTAAATTCATAATAAATATAAGTATCCTTATCTTAAATAGTTTACTTATCTAATTAAAAGAAAACATTATAAACTTATTAAATTTTATTTTTACTATGAAATACAAATTTCTTGAACACAGGGCAGATGCTAAATTCCAGGCTTTTGGTAAATCTTTAGAAGAATGTTTTATAAATGCTGCACTGGCAATGACATCAGTTATGACAGATTACAAGAAGATAAAATCTAAAATAACATATAAAATAAAAGTGAATGGGATAGATAAGAAATCTTTATTATATAATTTTTTAGAACAATTATTAATTTTACTTGATACAGAATCCTTTCTTTTGCATGAAGTCAAGAATATAAGAATAAAAGACAATCATCTTGAAGCAGAATTTGTTGGAGATAAATTTGAGAATAATTATACTATAAAAATTAATATAAAAGCAGTTACTTATAATGATATGGAGATAAAAGAAAAACCTTATATGGTTCAAGTTGTAGTTGATATTTAAAATGGATAAATTTGTTAGAGTTGGAGTTGGTGTATATATTCTTAAAGATAATAAAATTCTTTTTGGAAAAAGAAAAGGTTCTCATGGTAGTGGAACTTGGTGTCCACCAGGTGGGCATTTAGAATTTAATGAAAGTATAGAAGAATGTGCTATTCGTGAGGTTATGGAAGAAACAGGAATAAAAATAAAAAATATTAAACTAAAATCAGTTACTAATGATTTGCATAAAAATGAAGATAAACATTATATAACTTTACATATTATTGCAGATTATGATTCTGGAGAAGTTAAATTAAAAGAGCCAGAAAAATTTGAAAAGTGGGAATGGATTGAATGGAATAATCTTCCAAAACCATTATTTTTACCAATACAAAATCTTTTAAAGCAAAACTTCAATCCATTTGAATAATGAAAGACAAACTAAAGAAAATAAGTGAATATGAATGGAGACTGGAGAAAACAGGTTCTATGTTAGTTCCTGGTGTGATATTTGCATCAGAAAAACTAATGCAGGCTGTTGAACCAGAAGCAATCCAGCAGCTAGCAAAT
>JAHIVQ010000009.1 GCA_018816585.1 Nanobdellota archaeon | reverse complement strand
GAAGAGCTGAGAGAATCTGTCTCTCAAAACTAAAAATTATAAATCAAAAATTTATAAAAAAGGAATTGGAATTATATAATTTCTCGGGACATTTACAATAATAGATGATAAAAACAAAGGACGACCTTCATTTATTTCTTGATCAATCGCTTCTTTGCAATATGGCTGGTGAACAGTTACAGTTTTTAAGAAATCATCTTCTTCTACACTCTCATCAACAACATCATTCTCAAATAAAATATACTCTCCTCTTTTAAAAGGGCCAATATTCATAAACTCAGGAATTTTTGGACTGATTTGCCCAAAAAAAATATCCCTCTGACAAATTCCATTTTTAACCATTATTTCTAAACAATAAACTGAATTTGCCCAAGAAGTATCATGCTTATCAGATAATTTTCCTCTTTCTTGGCTAGAAAAAAAGAATCCAATTCCTACTAATACATTATTTTTATGCTCTGTAAAAATACCATCATAATCTACCATAATACAATCCTGCGGATAAAGATATATAAACCTTTAGAAATCTAATTATAATTCTTCAGAATAACCATTAATGATTTCAACTTTATCAGAACAATTATATCTTGTTCCAAATTGCCCATACTTTACAACTTGTTTATAAGCCCCTCTGTTTAATTTTACTTGAATATTTTTAATTTCATCAAAACTTCCTGCATCTTCTGGAAAATATTTTAATTCTATTCCATCCATTGCACCATTCTCAGCTAATTCAATAGTTACAAGTTTACCTAGATCATTTTCAGGTTCCCATGCTTGTTTAAGTGGTGCTTCAAATTTTTCATTTTCTAATCTCAATAATTCATTACTTCCTTTTTCAAGAAATAACATATAATCCTGTCCATCAAATTCTGCTTTCATAGAGATAAAACAAAATTAAGATTTATAAATTTATATATAATTCAAAATATATTTTACTGATTTTCTGTCAAACCTTTTCTCTCTCTTATTTGTTTAATTACTTTAGATTGTAATTCTTCTGGTAATTTTTCAAATACTTGATCTACAACAAAAAATACACCACGTCCTGCAGTTGCACTTCTTAATTCAGAACTTAAGCCAAACATTTCTGCTACTGGTAATTTAGCTTTAACAGTTATATGCTCTTCTTCTTGAGTCATATCTAATAATTGTCCTCTTTTGTTTTGTATTAATTTTGAAATATCCCCCATATTATCAGCAGGAGCTTCAATCTGCAATATTTGAATTGGTTCAAACATAACTGCCTTAGCATCTCTCATTGCATCTCTTATTGCATCTCTGACAGCAGGCATTATCTGTGCTGGACCTCTGTGAATAGCATCTTCATGCAGTTTACAATCAGTTAAATCAACTCTTATTTTTACTCCTGGTTCACGAGCTAAAGGACCTTCATCTATTACCTGTTCAAATGAATCAAGAACTAATTCTATAATCTCTCCAATATGCACTATACCTCTAGTTGAATCAACTAACATTGAACCCCTGTAAATATCTCTTACATTTCTTGCATCTTTTGTATCATAACCAAATTCAATTAATTTTTTAGCTAATTCATCATCTTTTTTCTTAATTCTCATTTCAGGAATTTCTCCAGCTTTAACAGCAAAAAATACATTATCTTCAAGAGGTCTTACTTTGAAATATAATTTATTATGTTTATTAGGAGATTTACCTTCCATTTCATTTGATTCTTTCATTATTGCTTCTCTATAAACAACAATTGGTTTGCTTGTTATAACATCAAGTCCTTTTTCAGTTTTAATTCTGTTTTCTGTAACTTCTAAATGCAACTCACCCATTCCAGAAATTAAATTTTCTCCTGTTTCTTCATTTATTGATACTTTAATAGAAGGATCTTCCTTGCTTATTTGTCTTAAGACTTCAATTAATCTTGCTAAATCAGATGTTTTTTTTGCTTCAATAGATTTAGTTATTACAGGTTCAAATATATGTTTAATTGATTCAAATGGTTCTATTGGATTTGTAGAAACTGTTTCACCAGCAAACGTGTCCTTTAAACCAACAATACCAATTACATTTCCACTTGGTACTTCATCAACTAAAATTCTTTGAGCTCCCCTGTAAACAGAAACTTGCTGTACTCTTATTGTTTTTTTAGCCATATTTAAATATAAATCCTGGCCTTGTTTTACTGTTCCTGAAAATAATCTTCCTGCTGCTACTTCTCCTGCATGCTTATCAATAACAATCTTAGTAACAACAAAAGCAACAGGTCCTTTAGAATTACAAGCTAATAATGATTTTCCTTCTTCTGATTCAAGATCTCCGTGCCAAATTTTAGGTATTCTATATACTTGTGATTGAATAGGATTTGGATGATGCTTTACTGACATGTTAAGAACTACTTGATGCAATGGTGCTTTTTTTGCTAGTTCTTGATAATTATCTTTTTCATAAGCATCTATTACATCTTTGAAAGATAATCCTGATTTCTGCATATAAGGAAATGATAAAGCCCACTTATGAAATGCTGAACCAAATGCAACACTTCCATCTTGAACACTCACCTGCCATTTTTCTTTTAATTCCTCAGGAGCTATCTGCCTTATTAATTTGTTAATCTCATTAATTATTTTTACAAAACGCTCCTGCATTTTTTCAGGTGTTAATTTTACTTCCTTGATTAAACGATCAACTTTATTTATGAATAAAATTGGCTTTACTCTTTCCTTTAGTGCTTGACGTAAAACAGTTTCAGTCTGTGGCATAATTCCTTCAACAGCACAGCATAAAACAATAGCACCATCAATTGCCCTCATTGCTCTTGTTACATCACCACCAAAATCAACATGTCCAGGTGTATCAATTAAATTAATTAAATAAGATTCATTATCAAGTGTGTGAACCATAGAAACATTAGCTGCATCTATTGTAATACCTCTTTGCTGTTCATCTTCGTGAAAATCTAGGGAAAGTTGCTTGCCTGCTAATTCATTAGAAATCATTCCAGCTCCAGCTAACAGATTGTCACTGAACGTGGTCTCTTTGGTTATAGACAACTTTGTCTAATAAATTCCATGATCAATATGTGCGCACGTGCAGATGTTCCTTATTTTTTCAGGCTTTTTCATCAATTCTGTTATCTTTTCAATAAACTTATCTGTTGCCATAGAGTTTAACAGCAAGATAGGAATTTATAAAGGTTTTGACAAAATAGTTATAGAAAGCTTTATATATGAGAAATAACCTAATTTAGTAACTACTTAGAGGTAAAAAAATGAATATAAATGTAAGTCCTTACGAAGCAGCACTTACTGGTGCAGTTATGAAGTTATATCAGATAGCTACACATAATGATCCAGCTAATGAGCTTTATGGAGATGTTACTCCATCAGAACATGAATTAATTATGGCTTATAGTGCAGCAAAAGGATTAAGTTCTGAAGATAGGAAAAGAATAGAACAATTATATTTAAATCCTGATTCTAAAAAGATTTTAGAAGATATTTGCTTAGCAGATAAACTATTATTAAATAAAGATCATCTTGCTGAAAATCAATTGTCTTTTGAAACAATAGCTAAATTTGCCAGGGGAGCATTTAAAGATAATTTAAGACTAGATCCAGAAGAATTTAAACTTTTAGAAACAATGCTTGAAATAGAGAATTTAATGACTCCAAAACATTTAGACAGACTTTATGAATTAACAAAAAAATATAATCTTGATAAAAAATTAAATTTATGGATTCGTGAACCTGAAGAAATAGAACATTATAAAAAAGAATTTGAAAAAGCAGGATTCCATATTAGTTCTTATATTGAAAAAGATGGAAAAATGGAACTTGAAGATTACAATGAGAAAGGAAATATGAATATGATAATTTTCTCTCCTCATAATTATCCTGAAAAACAAAGAAATAGAATAATATCTGGATTTAAAAAATCTAGAAAACAAGAAGTATTAACTTTACCCCCTATATTAGCAATAGCTACAAAAGAAGGAGATACTCCATTTAATCTAGGTGTTGATAGAACACTAGGAATAGGTGCTGAGATGCAAGCAATAATTGAAAATATAAATGAATTATATCATCTTAGATACATAAGGAAGATAAAAAACGGAAAATGAAAAAAATAGGATTATACGAGATACCAGATGTAATTGAAGTAAATGGGAAACTATATACTCTTCAAGAATTAATTGAACCAGAAACAGAAGAATATCCAGAAAGACAAGATATACTAAAAACATTGAATGATTTTATGAGTATAGATGGACAAATGCCTGGTGATGAATTAATGGCATCAACTGAATCTAATAAAGATATAGAAAATGAAGATGTTGCAGGTATGGGATTTTTACCTAATACAAAATTTGCTAATTTCAAAACAAATAAAGAAGAAACATTTTTAGAAACATTAGAAGAAATATCACTAAATTTAGATATTCCTCCTGTAGAATCATATTACAATAAACAAGGTCAGGAATTAGATTTAACAAAATATCAGGCTATGCTTAACTATTTAGTTGCACAAGAAAAAGGTTTACCTAATAGTCAATGTCTTGTTAATGCTGTTGCTGCAAGATTATCTTTACTGCCTAAAAGAATACGTGATAAAAATGGAAAACTTTATTTCCCAGAATTAGAGCATGAGCAGAGGAAATTATATATTTTTTCAAAATTAAATGATTTATTTTTTAATGGAGCTCATTATAAAGATGGCAGAATTATAGCACCTCCAATGTACACTAAAGGGAGATCTAAAAAGAATCCAAATGAAACAACTTATTTTTCTGTAATGGATGGAAAAGAAACTGAATTAATTCAAAAATATGCTTCATTTTTATATCATTTATCTAATCTAGTTGGTTATATTAATGATGATCCAAATGATAATGAATTGGATAAAGATAAGCAGGCAAACTTAGTTGAAGCAGTAGATGTCTTTAGTTTGTGGGTATTACCATCTCACTTTATACTTAAAAACCATCCTGAATCAAAAGATCCACACACAGTATTATCAGGAATAGACTTACTTAAAAAATTCGGTGGAAGTTATGCTGATGTAGCAGGTACAATCAAAAAAATCTGTTATGATCACGCTAAATAAATAATCTTGATTTTCTATAAATTTCTGAATGAGCTATTCTAGAAAATTCACCAGAAAATGTTTTTGGTATATGCAATAATTCATGTAAAATAGTCTGATTCTGTGATTTTTCATTTTCCCTTGCAAAATTAAAATCATTAAAGGTTATAACATAAAAGGGTCTTATGTGTGGATAAGCCAGCTGCAAGGTCTTAAAGAAACCAGTTATCTTAGCACAAGTTCTTGTATTGCAGGTATATCTGTAAAAGTGAACTCTGTCAAAATCAATATGATCTAAATTACACTTTTTAGCTATTTGTATAGCTCTTTCCTTTAATTCCAAATCTTCTATGTATTCTACCATCACAAAATGAATAATCAATTCTTTTTATTGATTTCTATATTTTATAATTCACAAATGTTTATATATAAGTTTATTCATACTAATTAAAAAAATAAGGTGTGAAATGAAAAAAGTAGGTGTTTATGCTATAATAGGTTTAATAGGAGTTATAGTTATATTATTAATATACTTTGGAGGTTCTATTACAGGAAATGTTGTCAAGGATACTTGTACAAGTCCATACATTTATGTTGGCGGTGATTGCTGCTTGGATAAAGACAATAACAAAATATGCGATGAAGATGAAACCCCAAATTCAATGATAAGAGCTGTTGATTCAAAAGAAGAGTGTGTAATTGACAGAAAATTAACATGCACCTGGAAGAGAATTTCAGCTAATAAAATACAGATTAAATTAAGAAATGATCAGGCAGGAATATTTTCTCCATATTCAATAGAATTCAGTAATGTAGGTAAAAGTGGATGTAAAGCAACATTTTCAGGAGCTGTTGAAAATGGATTTGATTACCAAAAAGACAAGCAATATGATATAGAATGTGATTTTAAAGAAACTTATATCAATTCATTGATAGTAGTAAAAGGGATGGTCTATGAGAAAAGTAAAGTAAGAGGACCAGCGCTAACTCCTTATAATACACTTGAATTTGCAACAGAAGGTCATATTAATGGATTTGTAGAATAATTCTTAGATATATCCTAAAACCATTACAAAAACAGCACTTATTAAAGCTAAAAAATAAATTGCTTTATTCCAATCATAAACTTTTCTTCCATCAAACTGCCATAATGGAATTAAATTAAATATTGCTAACCAGGAATTAATTATGAATCCATAACTGCCAATAGTCTTTATTATTTCTAAAG
>JAHIVQ010000008.1 GCA_018816585.1 Nanobdellota archaeon | reverse complement strand
TAATCCACTATAATCAGCATTACATCTTGATGGGAGGTCTATCCATGAAATATTGGGGCACGTAGTTCCACCTTTTAATAATGCACTATCGTACTTAGCAGCACCTTTATTCATAAAATAACCTAATTTTACTTATTTATAACCTTTTACTAATTAAAATATATATTTCACATCTGCATAAATAATAAAGCCAAAAATAATATCATTAGAATAATTGCAATCTGATAATTTTTCTTTAAAGCACTAACAAACATGCTTATACCTAATAAAACTGTAGATATTTCATTTATCATAGGAATTGTGCTATTGCAAGCACTACACCACCGATTGCTATTATAAGAGTACCAATACTAAAATTCTTTGTTATCGAAGCATAGGCTCCACCTATAGCAATTATACCAAAGCCAATGGAACTTACAATATTTTTAAGATGTATACTACCCCTTTTCATAACTCCTATAAGTAGACCTTATTTAAATATCTTACTCTTTAAAGTTATACTTCTGAATAAATATCATTTAAAGCCTGGCTTCAATTTCAATTATTTTTCCTTTAACATAGTTTAATCTTCCTATAATTACTGCTCTATCAACCAATTTTAAACTTTCAGTGGTTTCAGCCAGATAACTTGCAAGACCCTTATCTCTTTCTCTATCTGCTCATCATTTCTCATGATCAATTTAAAAATAAGAGATTTATAATGATTTCGTGTTTAAAATCAAGCTTAAAACCTTTAATCAAAAACTAAAACTTAAGAAGCTTCTTTCAATTTATTATATGCAAATACAAACAATCCTGCAGACCATGTAAATGGAGCTTCTGATTTGAATAAAAGATTGTTAACTGCTTTATCTCCAGAATAAACCTCATAAACAGTTTCGTGTTTTGCAATTACTTCTGCTATTTTATTTAAACTATTTTCAGCATCCTTCTTCATTCCCATCTTTAACAATGCAATTGAATTTAAGCATCCAAGCCATAACCATGAAAATCCACCATGATAATCTACTGTTCTTTTAATATGCTGAGGTAAAGGATAACGCCATAAATTGTGCCTTGGATAAGAGCTAGGCAATGAAACCCCATTTAGATTACTCTTAATATATTTCTGGATTAAAACAGCCTTTTTCTCGTCTGCAATATTATACAAAATAGCAAGTATATTTCCTGCACTGCAAAAGATATCTTCTTTTTTTGATATCCATGATTTGTAGTATTTTCCATTCCAGAATCTTTCATTAATTAATTCTTTTAGTGATTCTGCTTTTTCTTTGTATTCTGAATAATTATAATTAACTAGTTTGCATAAATCAACAAATGCCATTAAAGCACCATAATTAAGCACATTTGTGTATAGTATATGGCCTCTTTTTATTACCGTATCCTCCCAATTAGCAAATAAACCCTCATATATTAATCCATTTTTATAATGTAAAAAGTTCCAGTCCATTGCAGCTTTTATTTTTGAAAAATTTCTGTCAAGATATTCATAATCCCTTGTTTTTTTTATATAAGAAAGGACAGCTATTACAAATAATGAATTTTGATCTAGGCTTTTTGCTAAAAATAATGAATTTGTGTATCTTGGACTTAAGGATTTTCTTTTTATTTTTATTCCTGCATATTTTAAACCCACATAAGTTCTGTCAATTCTTCTTGGCAATTGGCCTTTAGTATTTTGATGATTTAAGAATAAGTTTAATGTAGATCTTACAATAGACTGGTCATTTACAGCTAAAGAACCAAGGACAGCGAATAGTGCATCTCTTGCCCAATAATCATCAAATTTCCTTTTTCCAGCGATAATTCCATGATCTGAATAACACTCTCTTAAGGATTTAAGTGATATCTCATAAGCTTTTTCTAATAATTCATTTTGCATTTTAGTTTGGATTAAGAGCTTGTTTATATAATTTTATGCTTAAAAATAGGGATTAAAAGTTTTAAGCAATTCTTAAAGGTTTTAAAATAGATAAAACATCAATATTACCAAAGATACAAAGAAAACAGATGCGCCAAACAAAAATGATGAAAACCCTGCTGTATTTGCTATTCTTTTGTCTTTAAGGCTTACTAAAACCCCTCC
Organism: Nanobdellota archaeon; assembly: GCA_018816585.1. Classification (GTDB taxonomy): domain Archaea; phylum Nanobdellota; class Nanobdellia; order SCGC-AAA011-G17; family JAFCDX01; genus JAHIVQ01. Next base: position 18,728 of record JAHIVQ010000008.1, on the reverse strand, counting down.
AAGAGTTATTGAAATAACAGAAACTACAAAAAGGATTATGGAAAATATAATTAATATCAACCATCTGTTGACTATATCTATCTCTCCAATTATTTCTGCATATTTTGTTAATCCAGTTGTAAGAAATGTTGCAGAAAGTATCAATAAAAGAACTGCATTCATCTGAACTGTTGAAAAATGCTCGTAAAACTTTTCTTCTTCTTGTCTTGGTTTTCCTGTTGAAACCTCAAGAACCTGTTTATTTGTAAGATTTTTTTTATGAATTATCTTATAAATTATATCCTTGAAATGAACCTCTTTTTTTGACATGAGGTATATAAATTTTTATTATATATAAAATTATCGTGATTAAAAGTTTTAAGCAAAAATTAAAAGATTTATTTATTATAAAAGAGAAATATTTATAATATTATATGCTTTATTAAAATATGACAATTAATCTTGCAACCCTCGAGAAATTAGAACAAGAGTGGGGAGAATTTATTAATCTTAGAAATAAATTACCTTATAAAAAAGGAGATATTGAATCAAGAGATCCAAAAGCACTTAAAAATCTTATATCTAGATTAAATAATATTATCGTCGTTTCTGGAGATTTAATAAGAAATAAAGGTACTCTATTTAAATTAGTAGAAAAATTAGAAGATAAAGCCAAAAAAAGATTTACTCAATTATTAATTGAATTAAATAATATAAATAGAAATGCTAAAAGTCAGAAAAATCAATTATCTTAAACTACCTTTAATTAAAAATATCTTTGCTTTTTTATATGATGGATGAGATTCATCTACAGATAAATTATATACTCCATCTTTTAATTTTGCAATATGGGGATAATAATCTTCTGTTTTTTGATATATAATCACCCTCGGTACATCTGCTAATTCTTTTTTATAAGGAATTCCTGATGTTGGACGCAAATGATCTTCTCCTACAATAATTAATGATTTTTTATTGTTTTTATTTAATGATTTTAATATTAATTCTAACATTTTTGACTCATATCTATCAAAAAAACTAAAATAAGGTTCATTTTGTCCTTGTTTTATTCCATTTGTGATTGGAAGGGGAGTATAATTATTTAATCTTTGAGTTAAAGGGCTAGATTCTGGGTGCTCAAAGCCTATTTGAACTGTCTGAGGATCAAAACTTTTTATTAAACATAATTCATTATCAAAAATAGGACCTTCTGATCTATGTTTTTCACCTATAAATGTTAATGAAAAATCGTTGATTAATTGTATTAAATTAGAAATATCTACTTTTTCAGTTAGTGATTGTGTAAAAAATGATTTCCAAGTTTCCATTTTTATTCATAATTTATGAATCAATTAGTATTTATAAACTTTTCTAATGTTACCTCTTTAAAGTAATAATCTATAAAACTAAAGATTTAAATGTAAGTTCAGCATTTCATTATTAATGGTATTTTGGTTCTTTTCGAAAAGAGAGGTAAATAAAAGAATTGACGATTTGCACGTTAAAATAGGGGATTCTTTCAAGAATTTGAAAAAAGATATGTCTGGGACTGTTCAATGGATTGAGCACTTGAACAGTAAAACTGAGGGTCATCATGAAAAGCTAAAAGGCCTCGAAAGGCGATTAAATAATATAGAAGAAGCTTTTTGTGAATTTAAAGATATGTTATCTGTTCAATCATCTGTTCAATCGTTCATGAACGTTCAATCAGTAAAATCAAATAAGGCTGTAAACGTTGAAAACGAGCTTCCTGACCGTTCAAGATTGTTCATGAACGTTCAATCGTTCATGAACGTTCAATCAGTCGAAAAATTGACTCCAGCAGAGAAAAATATAGTAGCTTTATTGGTTTATTCAAGTGAACCCTTGGGTTATGATGATATTTCTAAAAAATTAGGGTTAAGTGAAGTAACAATTAGAAGGCATATGAATGATATTAGAAGAGTTGGTTTTAAAATAAATGAAAAAGTGAGTGTTAAGGGTAGAAAAAAATTATTCTATTTTGAAGAAAGAATAAAAAAGTTAATAGTTAATAAAAAGTGAGAGATCTGAAAAATATCTCAAATAAATAAAGGTAATTCTAAGAAGTTAAAGGAATAATAATGATCAAAGTGAGAGTTAAGTATGATATTAGGGATAAAATTTTAAGTATTTAAGATAAGTAAAAATTAAAAAGTGGGGATAAAAATTTAGAATTAATAAAAGTCTTAAAAGAAAGGGATAAAACTAATGAGTTTTTAGTAAGTATATTGGGAAAGTGAGAGTTCATTTAAAATGATATTTGTATAAATTTAGATTAAATGAGAATTTATAATAAAAGTGATGTAAAAAATAAGTGAGAAATTAAAATTTAATTGTCACTTACAATGAAAAAGTGAGTCTAAATTCAATAGTAATGTCTCAATAGATTATACATATTTTATTATAGATAAAAAAAGTTGAGAATATATATAAACAATCTTATATTTTTAAAGTGAGAGGTGATAAGTATTAATAAAGAAATTAATATTCTAAATATTATGAAAAAAGAGAAATGTGTATGGGAAGAGGCTTCTAAACGTGAAAAAGAGAGGAAAAAACTTAAAGATTTTCTTTAGCCAATATAATTATCTTTTTTGTTCTTAATTTCCTTGCTTTCTTTCTCTGCTACTACCATTGGTAATCTTACATGAGGGGGCAAATTCAATTCTTGTGTTATTAATAATGTCTTTATATTACATCTTAATAGTATTGAATTAAATAATTTTTCCATTAAATCAGGCTCGATTGTTTTATTTTTCTTCCAGGAATCAAGGATTTTCTTGGCACTTTCTTCACCTTCTACATAAAGTATAAATCCACTAAGATTTATTGTACCTATATTTGGATTATAATTAACAATAAAATCAAAATCAAATCTTAAGGCTGTTTGTGCCTTATCTAAAAATACTTTCTCTTCGGAAACCTTAGATATTTTAAGATCACTTGCAATATCTACTTTTTGGTTTACTTCGTTCTTTTTTTCAGCATTTATCTTTGTTATATTAAATCCTAAGATTGGCATGGCTAAAATTAAAGAAGAAAATATATAAAGCTTATGGTTACATTTCCTCTAAAACATCAATTCCTAATAAATTTAAGCCATTTTTTATTACTTGTCTTGTTGCTTGTACAAGAGCCAATCTAAACCATTCATTATCTGATTTAAGAACAGGACAGGAATGATAAAACTCATTAAATAATTGAGCTAATTCATATGTATAATTTGCTATTATTGCTGGACTGTTTTGTCTTGCTGCACTAATAATAATTTCATTAAAAATATTCAATTTGTTAATCAATAAAATCTCTTTTTCATTTAATTCTTTTACAGAAAAACTATTCTTCTTTCCTGCTTTTCTTAGTATTGAAGATGCTCTTGCATAAGTATATTGAATATAAGGTCCTGTATTTCCCTCGAAATCAATAAATTTCTCAATATCAAAAACAATATCATGCACTCTATTATTTTTTAAATCTCCAAAGAATATTGCAGCTATAGCCACTTTTCTTGCTGCTTCATCCTTATTTTTTAGTTTTGGATTCTTTTTTTCTATTGTTTTCTTTGCAATATCTATTGTTTCCTTAAGAATCTCTTCCATATATACTATATTGCCTTTTCTTGTTGCAAATTTCTTTCCTTCTTTATCTAAATATAAACCATGAGAAACATGAATGCAATCTTTATACCAAGAATAACCCATTAATTCAAGAACCTTAAAGAATTGTTGAAAGTGTAATTTTTGCTCTGATCCTACTTCATACAACATCTTATTAAATTTATATTTATTATTTCTATCAATTGCAGCAGTTATATCTCTTGTTGCATATAATGTTGTTCCATCACTTTTTTGTATTAAACAAACACCTAAATTATAATCTTCTAAATTAACAACTAATGCACCCTCACTTTCTTTTAGAAGATGTTTATTTTTTAATTTTTTAATGGTTTCATCCATCTTTTTATTATAAAAAGACTCACCAGAAATAACTTCAAATTTTATACCTAGAATTTTGTAAATTTTATTGAACTCTTTTATACTTAATTCCTTAAATAATTTCCATAATTTTAGTGCTTCTTTATCTCCTTGCTCTAATTTTTTAAACCAATCTCTTGCATCTGGTTCATATTCTTTATCATTAGCTTTTATATACAATTCAAGTAGGTGTTTTATTGGATTCTCCTTTAATAATGAAGCATTTCCCCATTTTTTATATCCAACAATCAATTTTCCAAATTGTGTTCCCCAATCACCTAAATAATTTATTTTTATTGTTTTATATCCTAATTTAGTATATATTTTAGATAAAGAATTACCAATTATAGTTGATCTTAGATGACCTATGCCAAATGGCTTTGCTATATTTGGAGAGGACATATCAATAACTATTTTTTTGTTTTTACCTTCATTAACAGAACCAAATTTATCCTTTTCTTTAAGTATTTTTTTTAAGATATCTTGTGTTAGTATTTCTTTATTTATAAAAAAATTAACATATGGGCCTGCAGAAACTATTTTTTCAATATATTTGTTAGGTTTTATCTTATTTATAATATCTTTAGAGATTTCATTAGGTGATTTCTTTAGTTCTTTTGCAAGAGAAAAACAAGGAAATGCATAATCCCCCATACCTATAGGAGGTATCTCTATCTGTGGATTTTTAACTCTAAACTTCAATAATTTAACAACCTCTTCTTTAAAATCCATTTTTAATTAAGTAACCTCTTTTTTATAAATCTTATCAAATATAAGGACAAAAAACTCTTTTTCTATCCCAATACCTGATTCTATAAATGCTCTTGCTAATTTCTTGCCAAATGCTAATTCATCAGTGCTTGAAGGCATAATTTCAAATAAGTTCTTTAAAGTATAATCACACAAATAACCATTATTCATCTTAATCACACAGGGTTTAAAATCTTGATTATAAACCTTTAAGTTATTCAAATCAACATAGATATCTTCAAGTTCATATATTTCTTTATTTTTTATTAGATTATGATTGAGTACATCTAATGTTATAATATCTCTAATTATCTCCTTTGTTGAGGTATTATCAATATATGAATCAATATCTTCTATTTTCTTTATATCCTTTAAAGAGAGGTTATACTGCTTATTAGGGGTATAAACCTTACCTAAATACTTACTAAAAACTTGTTTAGAAGTCTTTTTTACCCTATTCCATTTAGAACTTACAAGATATGCATAATCCTCCTTTTTAATCCTTTTAGTACGGATATACATAATATAATAACTAGTGCCTAATATTTAAACTTTGTTATTAAGGTTTATTCTACATCTTCCAAGAGTTAATTAATATATTATATTACTATCTATTAAAATATAAATTAAAGTTAAAAGTAAATAGATTTAGGCTACTACTACATTAACTGCTTTTGGGCCTTTATCGCCCTCTTCTACATCAAAGGTAACTGAGTCATTTTCATGTAAAACTGTTCCTTCTTTTAATCCAGTTTTATGCACGAAATATTCTTTTCCGTCTTCTCCGGTTATGAACCCAAATCCTTTCATGTCATTGAAAAATTTTACTGTTCCTTTCATGATATATTGAATAATCCTCTCTTTTTAAATATTATTAATTTCCTTTTTTGAAGGAAATGGGCAAGAATCAAAAAATCTGCATGAATCACATTGTTCTAATTTATAATTATTTGAACTACAAGCTAAATCTTTTAAATTAATACCATCTACTCTTAAATCTTCTAAAAATAATTCTAACTCTTTTTTCTCCTCTTTTTCCATAATTAAAATTAGAGAATTTATTTATAAATATTTATGAATTGAATTATCTTATTTTCTTTAAAATATTTTCCTTGCCTTTCCAAACTAAGGCTTCTTTAAGAACATCTTCAATCCTATCAACAGGAATTATTTTAACCTCTTTTAATTTTTCTTTTGAAATCAAAACATCACCTAAATTTGTTTTTGGGATTATTATTCTTTTAATTCCTGATTCTATAGCTGCTTCTATTTTTGCATTAACTCCCCCAACAGCAAGTACTTCACCCCTAATTGATAAAGATCCTGTCATTGCAGTATCCTGTCTTACAGGTATTTTTTTAAGTGCTGAAACTATAGAGGTTGCAACTGCTATTGATGCTGAATCTCCTTCTACCCCTTCAAGGGAAGTTCCAAGGAATTGTGTATAAACATCATATTTTTCATGAATATCTTCACCAAAGTATTTCATTATAATAGCTGAAACATTTTTAACTGCTTCTTTTGCTATTGTTCCTAATTTACCTGTTGCAATAAACTCTGCTTTTTTTCCTCCAGGAGTTACTTCTGATTCAATGGGAAGTATTATTCCAGACAAAGCATAATTAGAACCAATAACAGCCAAACCATTTACACGACCAATCTTTTCTCCTTTAATTATGATTACTTGATATTTTTTCTTGTTTTCAATATATTTGTCTGCCATCTGCTGCTCAAGATTTCTTGAAACTTTCTTTGCTTTTTTTATATGGGATATTTCAACAAATTTGGAATTTTCTTCTTTTGCAACATCCCCTGCTGCTCTTACTAGACCACCAAGTTCACGTAAATGTACAGTTAATTTTCCAGATAATCCAGACATTCTTCTTGCTTCTTGTATTATCTCTAAAACAGCTTCTTTTGTAAATGCAGAAATTTTTTTATCTTTTTTTACTTCCTGTGCTACAAATACAGCTATTTTATTTTGGTTTTCAATAGTATCATCCATAGATTCATTCATATAAACTTCATATCCATAACCACGAATTCTAGATCTTAATGCAGGATGCATCTTTTGTATGGTTTCAACATTTCCTGCTGCAGCTAAAATAAAGTCTGTTGGTACTGGCTCAGATCTTACCATTGCTCCAGAAGATCTTTCAGATTGTCCTGTTATAGGGTATTTTTTTTCTTGTAATGCTGTTAATAACTCTTGTTGTGAATGTTGATCAAGCAAAGCAACTTCATCAATAAATAAAACCCCTCCATTAGCGCGATGAATAAATCCAGGGATTAAACGTTCGTATGAAGGTGTTCCTAAACCTCCACTTTGTAAAGGATCGTGAAGTACATCTCCAAGCAAAGCACCTGCGTGACTTCCTGTTGCATCTATGAAAGGACTTGTTTTTGTATTTAAGTTATCAATCAATAATTTTGGAACTTTTACTTGTTGTTTTGTTCTTCTGTTTAAATTTAAAATTAAAACAAACCCTAAAATAAAAATAACTCCTGTTATCATAGAAGCAGCATAAATTATATCTGTAATAGCTCCAGTCTTCCATAAATAATAAGGAAATATTGAAACAAATAAAATAAATATAAACATAAGTAAATTCTGATTCCTGAAAGAACTCATGCTTTGTAATTTAGCTTTAAATACAAAATCTTTACCTTGTCCTTTTGGAACAACACGAATTAAAGGTATATTTTCATCTTGTGGGTTGTCAAATGCAAGAATGTCTTGTAATTTTTCCTTAGGTAACAATTCTGCAAGTGCTTGACCTAACATACTTTTACCAGTTCCAGGCTCACCAATAAGCAAGACATTTCTTCTTTGATTTGATGCTTTCTTAATTATCTCAATAGCATGTTCCTGGCCTATTATTTGATCTATTAATTTCTCAGGAACTTTTATATCTGCAGTTGTTTTATAACTTAACCTTTTCATTATATATTTAGAAATAGATAGATATAAAAAACTTTATATTATATCTTCTTCAGCTATAACTACAAAGTCACCAATTGCAATAACTGAAGACCAAGGGATTAATAAACCACCATTATTTGTTCTTTCAAGTTCTAAGCCTTCACAATAGCCTGTTGGGTTTTTTAATTGAATATGCATTAATTCTCCAGTTCTAAGTTCAAAAGAAATATTATCAACTTCACCAAATCTTTTTCCTGTCTTACTTACAATTACTTTTCCTATTAAATGTTTTGCGTAACGCTTAACATCCTGGGTTGATTTGGTTTCCATTATAAATACAAGAAAGAACTCTTATATAAATATTTCTAATTTGTAATATAATTATTTAGGTACTTAGATGGTAGGAATTTTATAACTTTAAAGAACATGGTTTCTTTATAGATTACAATTTGGTTGTTTTTGTAACCTTTTAAGATAACTCCTAAACCTTGGTCTTTTATTATTTGATTAATTGTAGAGGTAAAAATAGTAAACTTAAATTCATAATCATTTAGTTTGATATCCTCTTTTTGGGTGTTAAATGTATTACTAAACTCAGATATTGGATCTTGGGAGATTAACAAATTAAGTACTTGATTTTTAGTTAATTGATATCCATTATAAGAAACTTCTTGGTCTAAATTATCTTCTAAAAAAATTGTATAAATTATAAATAATTTATAATTTCCATTAAGTATCTTACTATAATCTTGATTATCTAATTGTTTTACATTACTTATAATATTGGCATTTTCTAAATTTATACTTTCATTATCAAATTTAGTATAAGCTCCAGATAAAAAATTAAATCCATCTGAAAGTAATATTACATTATTTTCTCCCCTAATATTTTTTTGGAGTGATCCTATATCAAGAACTAATAAAAATGTAAATATGGAACTAAAAAGCAGGAATAATACAATCACACTTAGAATAAGATATACAATCTTTTTTATGAATTTGAATATTAAAAATAATATAAAAAGAGTTAAAATTATTAGTATTATAAAGTCAATCATATACTTAATCTATAAATTTAATTTATATAACTTTTGATTTGCTAAATTGGCTTAAATCCTTATTTTAACATTATTTTAAGGTATATTTCATAATTAGTTTATGATTGTTTTACATTTATTTTACATTTGTTTTAATATTAGTTTGTTTTATTATTATATATTATATTATATAAAATGTAAACTATAATATATATTTTAATATATAATTTTTTTTCTAAAAATAATAAAATAGTTTATAAATAAAACCCATGTAAACTATGAATAAAAATTTTTTATTTAATATCTTAAATAAACTTACTTAGAATTCCTTACTTTTTTTATAGCATTATATTGTTTATCTTCAATTGTGTTTGTTGTTGTTAAATTAGGTCTTATTATGTTATCTAAATGTTCTTCACCATGTTTTTCTTTAACTAATTGAAGTAGTATATTTAATATGTTTGGATAAGTATTCATATTCAAATGATAGTAAATCTTATCTTTTCTAAATGATGAGCTTCTTTCTTCAATAAGCCATAATTTTTTAAAACTATTAACCCAATATCTTACTGGAGCAGTATAACTTCTAAGACATCTTGAAACTTGTTGTATATAACTCTCTTTATATCTATATAAATACCATAATACCCCAACTGCTTTTTTAGAATTAACAATATTCTCAATACAATCAATATTATGGACCATCCAACTACATTCTTCTGTTGATAATTGTGTTGTATAAGAACTCTGACCTTTCAAAATATTAATAAACTTACTTTTTATTTCATAAATTGGTTGCTGATGGCCTAAAATATCCTTAAACGTTTGCATTAAATCAATATCAGTTGGTTGCATTTTAATAACACCTTTAATTCTTTAGAAAGAAAAGGAATTTAAATCTATTTATTAAGTTTTTGGTAATAATTCAGTTAAACGAACACATAATCTATATACTATAATATATATTTTGGATAGAATCTATTTATAGTATAATAATTTTTATAAAAGTAAAATCTATATATTAATGAAATTCTAAGATGAAAACTGAACAAGAAAAAATAAATTTCTTTTTGGAAAAGGGTTTTTTGATAAGCCCAGACTTACTAGATGCAAATTTCAATAATTCTTCATTTTTTGATATTTTACAAAAAAATATTATTACTAAAGATAAACCTTTAATTATAAACCAGGATTTATTTAGGGTTGTATCAAATGAAGCAAAATTAAATATCAATTGGATTGATTTCGAAAAATCTAAAATGTTACAGGAAAAAGGAAGAGATAATAAGATTTACAATACCTTTCTTAATATTCTTCATTATGATATTTCTGATGAAAAGAAACATGAAGTTGAACATATGATAAATGATATAAAAGATATTCCAAAATTAGTTATTGAAAAAGAAAATGAAGTTAATGAAAATAATATTTTAGTTCTTAATAATTATTTTGAAAAATATAAGAAAAGAGAAGTTCAAGATTTTGTATCTTATTTTAAAATAAGATATGAAGTTATCAAAAAGATACTACTTAATAGAATAGAATTACAAAATACAGTCTCCATTAATAAATTAAAAGTAAGTACAGAAAGACAAGAAGTCTCTTTAATTGGATTAGTAACAAGTAAAAATAAGACAAAAAATGATAATATAATTATTTCTTTAGAAGATACAACAGGGGTTATTAATATCTTAATAAATAAAAATAAGCCTGAACTTATGGAAATGGCAGAAGATATAGTTCTCGATGAAGTAATAGGTATAAAAGGTAATTTAAGTGAAAAAATAGTATTTGTTAATAATCTTTATTTCCCTGATATGCTTGAAGTTAAACAAAAAAAATCTGATGATGAGGTTTATGCAATATTTACTTCAGATATACATTTAGGATTAAAAAATTTTCTTTCAGAAGATTTTGAAAAATTCATAAGTTGGTTAAATTTACAATATGGAGATGATTCACAAAAGGAAATAGCAAAAAAAGTAAAATATCTATTTTTAGTTGGTGATTTAATAGATGGTGTTGGAATTTATCCTGGACAGGAAGAAGATTTACAAGTTAAGGATATTTTTGACCAGTATCGTTCCTTAGCTGAGTACTTAAATAAAATTCCAAAAAATATAAAAATAATTGTTTGTGCAGGAAATCATGATGCAGTCAGAATAGCAGAACCACAACCATTATTGGATAAACAGATAGCAAAACCAATCTACGATCTTGAAAATGTAACTGTTGTTACAAATCCTTCAATGGTAAATATCCATGCATCAAGGGATTTTTTAGGTTTTAATGTTTTATTATATCATGGATTTAGTATGCCTTATTTTGCAGATGCAGTTAATAGTATTAGAGTTGGTGGTGGTTTAGATAGATCAGATTTACTTATGAAATTCTTTTTGCAGAGAAGACATTTTGCACCTACACATATATCTAATCAATATATTCCAGATTCAGAACAGGATTTATTATTAATAGAGAAGATACCAGATATTTTAGCAACAGGACATATACATAAAGTAACAACTGCAAATTACAAGGGAGTTACATGTTTAAATTGCTCTTGTTGGGCAGCACAAACAGAAGAACAGGAAAGAAGAGGAATAAGACCAGATCCATCAAAAGCAATTTTAGTTAATCTAAAAACAAGAGACATTAAAATATTAAATTTTTCAAAATGACATCAGAAAATATGAAGAAATATTTTGAGAGTATAGACAATTCACTTAAACAGGCTTATGAACTTGCAACTCAAGCAAGATCAAAAGGATATGATCCTGAAAAGAGCATTTCAACACTTCTTACAAAAAATATGGCGGAGCGTGTTGTTGGTATTATCTCTGTTGTTGCACCACAAGTAATTGATACAAATATTGTTCAAAGAATTAAAGAATTAGAAAATGAATATGGAATGCAAAACTGGAAAGTTGCATTTAATCTTGCTGAAGAAGTTGCAGCAGAAAAATTCTGTAAATTTAAAGATAAAAAAGAAGCAATGGAAGTTGGATTAAGATTTGGCCTTGCATATATTACAAATGGTGTTGTCTCTTCTCCATTAGAAGGTTTTGTAAGATTGGAATTAAAAAAACGAATGGATGGAAAGGAATATTTTTGTTTATATTTTGGTGGTCCAATAAGAAGTGCAGGTACAACTGCAACATGTATATTTGTTGCAATAGCAGATTATGTAAGAAAAAAGAATGGATATGAAATTTATGATCCAACTAATGAAGAAATAAAAAGAAGTTCAACAGAAGTACAATATTTTCATGATAGAGCAACTAATTTACAATATATTCCTTCTGAAAGAGAAGTTGAATTCTTAACAAGTCATTTACCTGTGCAAATTGATGGTGATCCTTCTGAAGAATTAGAAGTTCCAAATTACAAAAATTTGCAAAGAGTTTATACAAATAAATTAAGAAATGGTTATTGTTTAGTTATGGCTGAAGGTTTATCACAAAAATTACCTAAGTTCTGGGGGAAGTTCAGTAAGTTCAATAAAGAAATAGATATGGAACACTGGAGTTTTCTTGAGGATTATATTAAACTTCAAAAAGAAATAAAGGCAAAAGGTGAAATGAAAAAAGATTCTTCAGAAAAAATAACACCTAATTATACTTATATAAAAGATCTTGTGGCAGGACGTCCTGTTCTTGGTTATCCTTTGAGAAAAGGGGGATTCAGATTAAGATTTGGAAGAACAAGAATATCTGGATTTTCTGCTGAAGCAATACATCCAGCAACAATGTATGTCTTAAATAATTATATTGCTATTGGAACACAGTTAAGAACAGAAAGGCCAAATAAATCAACTATTCTAGGTGTGTGTGATTATGTTGAAGGTCCAATTGTTAAATTAAAAAATGGTTCTGTTTTATTTGTTGAAAATGAAGAACAAGCAAAAGCAATAGTTAATGAAATTGAAGAAATAATATTTTTAGGTGATATTTTAATTAATTATGGGGATTTTTCAATATTTAACCATATACTTGTTCCACCAGGTTATTGTGAAGAATGGTGGGCTCTTGAATTAGAAAAAGAACTAAAAGATAAATCTGGATATGAAGAATTACTTAAGAATCCAATTAAAACAAAAATAAGTGCTGATAAGGCAATTGAAATATCAAAAAAATTTAAAATACATTTACATCCACGTTATACTTATCATTGGAAGGATATAAATGTGCAGCAATTATACAGTATTCTTGATTGGTTAGTTTATGCTGTAATTAACAAAGATAAAATTATTTTACCTTTAAAATATGATATACAAAAAGATCTTGTTAATGTTGATCCAAAGAGAGTTCTTGAATTATTAGGAGTACCACATAAATTAGTTTCTAATGAATTTGTTGTTATAGAAGGAGATTGGGCAAAAGCATTTGCAGTTAGTCTTGGATTTTATGAAAAAGGATTCGATGTTAATTTAATATTAAAAAAAATAGACGAAAAGAAAAATACATTAGAAAATATAAATAAAATATCTGAAATTAAGTTAAGAGATAAGTCTGGAATATATATTGGTTCTAGAATGGGTAGACCTGAAAAAGCAAAGATGAGAAAAATGATTGGAAGTCCACATGTATTATTCCCTGTTGGAGAAGAGGGAGGAAAATTACGTTGTTTTCAATCAAGCTGTAAAGATGGAAATGTAAATGCAGAATTTTCAATTTTTTATTGTGAAAAATGTAATAAAAAAACAATTTATCCTAGATGTGAAGATTGTGATTCTGAAACAAAAGAATTATGGTTTTGTAATACTTGTGGAGAATTAAAAGAAAAATGTTCTAAAAAAGATTCTGATGATAAAGCACACAAATGTGTAAGATACTTAAAGATAAATCTGAAAATAAATGATTATATGGATAAAGCACTAAAAAGATTAAAAATCCAGGACATTCCTCCATTAATAAAAGGAGTAAGAGGTACAAGCAATAGAAATCATTTTCCTGAAAATCTTGCAAAAGGAATATTGAGAGCAGCTCATAATATTTACATCAACAAGGATGGAACAATAAGATATGATATGACTGAAACCCCAATAACACATTTTAAACCTAAAGAAATAGGAACAAGTATTGAAAAATTACATGAATTAGGATACGAAAAAGATATTTATAGAAATGAATTAATAAATAAAGATCAAATATTAGAATTAAGATGTCAGGACATTATACTTCCTTCATGTCCTGAATCATTAGATGAAGGAGCAGATATTATTTTATTTAGAGTTGCAAATTTCATTGATGATTTATTGACAAAATTTTATGGAGAAAAATCTTTTTATAATTTAAAAGATAAAAGTGATTTAGTGGGACATTTAGTTATTTCAATGAGTCCGCATACAGTTGCAGGTATAATAGGAAGAATAATTGGATTTTCAAAAACTCAGGGATTTTATGCACATCCATTATTGCATTCATCTATGAGAAGAGATTGTATGCAAAAAAATACTTTAATCAATGTGTTTGATGGTTCTAAATGGGAATCTTTACCTATTGGTAATTTTGTAAACCAATTTAATCCAAATAAAGTTGTAGATAATTTTGGAACAAAAATTACAAATATAAATAATTATTCTACTTTATCTTTTAATAAAAAAACAAAAAAATTAGAAATTAAAAAGATAAAAGAAGTTTCAAAACATATTAATACAAAATTGATGAAAATTGAATTTGAGAATGGAAGAGAGCTTGTTTTAACTCCAAATCATAAAATATACATTAAAAATAATAAAGGGGTAGAGAAAAAGCCTGCTTTTTTATTACAAAAAGAAGATTTTGTTATTTCTCCTTATAATTTGAAAATTAAAGAGAAGAATATAGACAATATTGATTTATTGAAATTAGAAATTCCCCATTTAATGATAAGAAAAGAAAATTTGAAATTAAATAAAAACCTAAAAATTAGAAAATTTGATAATTTTATTAGAAGAAATAGCTATCCTTTGTCATTTTTTAAAGAAAATAAGCTAATCTTGCCTAAAAACTGTTTTATTGGAATAAAAAGAGATAATGTTAATTTACCTAGATTTGTTAAACTTTCAAATGATTTATTATATTGTATAGGATTATATATCGCAGAAGGGCATGCAAGGAAAAATATATCAAAAAAAGGATTTTATCAAATAGGGTTTGCTGCAACAGAATCCTTTATAAGAAATAAAATAATAAATACTTTTAAGAAAGAAGTTTCTTTAGAACCATCTTGCTTAACAAAAGAGTCTATAATTTATTCTAGTAAATTACTTTATCATTTATTTGTAAATTATTTTAAATGTGGTATAAATGCAAAAAGTAAATCTATTCCCTCTATATTTTTATCTCTTCCTAAAAAGAGACTAAAATATATTTTACAAGGATATTTTGATGGAGATGGTTCTGTTGGTAATAGAGATAATAGAATATCTTGTGATAGTATTAGTGAAACTCTTCTTGAAAATCTTTACTTTTCATTAGCTAGATTTGGAATTTATATTAAAAAATATAAATACACTAAACAGCCAGGACCAGTAGTTAGAGAATTTTATGAAAGAAAAAATAGAAATATACCTTATTTCAAAATAACTAAACTAACAATCCCAAGTAATTTTACAAAAAAGTTTTATGAAGAAATAAATTTCAGATTACCTAGAAAAAGATTAATCCTTAAACAACTTTCTTTAAGACAACCAAAAGGAACGAAAATAAAATTAGATAAAGATAATGCATATCTTAAAGTAAAATCAATACAATCTTTAGATTCAGAAACTACATATTGTTTGAATGTTGAAGATAATCATAATTTTATTGCAGGAGATATAATTGTTTCTAATTGTGATGGTGATGAAGCAGGTGTTATGTTACTAATGGATGCTTTCCTTAATTTTTCCAGAAATTTATTAGGTAGTCATAGAGGAGCAACACAAGACGAACCTTTAGTTTTAAGTTCAGTTATTGTTCCTTCAGAAGTAGATGATATGGTATTTGATATGGATACTTGCTGGAAGTATCCCTTAGAATTTTACGAAGCTTGTCTTGAATATAAACATCCTTCTGAAATAAAAATAGAAACATTCAAGTCAAGATTAGGAACAGATGCACAATATGAAGGATTAGGATTTACACATCACACTACAGATATTAATTCAGGAGTTAGATGTTCTAGTTATAAGACAATCCCTACAATGCAAGAAAAAGTATTTGGTCAGATGCTACTTGCTGAAAGAATAAGGGCTGTTTCAGAAGTAGATGTTGCTGCATTAATAATTAACAGGCACTTTTTACGTGATATTAAAGGAAATCTGAGAAAGTTTTCACAACAGGAATTTAGATGTGTAAAATGTAATGAAAAATTTAGAAGACCACCATTAAAAGGAAGTTGCACAAAATGTGGAGGAAAAATAATATTTACTGTTTCAGAAGGTTCTGTTACTAAATATTTAGGACCTAGTATTAGTCTTGCTGAAAAGTATGAATTACCTGCATATATAAGACAGGATTTAGAATTAACAAAACAAAGAATAGAAAGTGTTTTTGGAAAAGATAAAGAGAGACAAGAAGGTCTTGGAAGATGGTTTGGATAATATATATTTTAAATTTCAATATTCTTTATATAATTAGAAATTTCTAATTTAGTATGACTGGAATATTTGGCATTGCAAGCTGTGAAAATTGCATTTCTACATTATATTATGGGATAGATTATCACAGCCATTTAGGAACAGAGTATGGCGGTGTTGCATATATAAATGAAAAAGGGAATCACATTAAAAAAATTCATAATATTTCAAATTCTCAATTCAAGTCAAAATTCTTTGATGGTTCTGAAAATATAAAACTGAATTTAGGCATAGGTGTTATATCTGATAAGGATCCGCAGCCACTGAGTTTTGAGAGCAAATTCGGAACATTTTCAGTATGTTATTCAGGATTAATAACAAACAAGAATGAATTGGTAAAGGAGTTGATAAATAAAGGAATATCCTTCAGTGAATTATATGACGGGGATATTAATGGCATAGAAATTATTGCCAATCTGATAAATCAGGGTGATTCTATAACAAGTGGAATAGAAAATATGTTTGATAAAATAAATGGCTCTGTTTCTTTATTATTATTGACAAAAGATGGAATTTATGCTGCCAGAGACAAGAATGGAGTTACACCTTTGGTTATAGGAGAAAAGGATAGTAGTGAAATAGCAATTGCAAGCGAGACATGTTCCTTTCCTAATTTGAATTTTAAAATTAAAAAGTTTATTGAACCTGGAGAGATAATATTTATCAGCAAAAAAGGCATAGAAGTTAAAAAAGAGGCTTACGAGAATAAAAAAATATGCGCATTCTTGTGGATATACACAGGATTTCCTGCTTCTTCTTATGAGGGGGTTAATGTAGAGGAAGCAAGGGAGAATTGCGGAAAGTTTCTGGCTAAAAGGGATAATGTAAATATAGATTTTGTTTCTGGGGTTCCAGATTCAGGGACAGCGCACGCAATTGGATATGCAATGGAATCAGGAAAGCCATTTAGAAGAGCTTTATTAAAATACACCCCTGGTTATGGCAGAAGTTATACTCCACCGTCACAGGAAATTAGGGATAAAATTGCTTTTATGAAGCTGATTGCAAATGATTCTATAATTAATGGCAAAAAATTTGTTTTATGTGAGGATTCTATTGTCAGAGGAACGCAGTTAAAGAATTTTACAATCAGTAAATTAATGGACGGAGGTGCCAAGGAGGTTCATATCAGACCAGCTTGCCCTCCATTGATATTCCCATGCATCTATAATTTATCTACAAGAAGCATTCATGAGCTTGTTGCAAGAAGGGCAATAAGAGTTCTTGAAGGAAGAGATATAGAGGATGTTTCAGAATATATAGACCAGAATTCAGAGAAATATAAAAAAATGGTTGATTGGATTGCTAAAGATATTGGAGTTACATCATTAAAATACCAGTTAATGGATGATATGGTTAAGGCTATAGGGCTGCCAAAAGAAAAATTATGCCTGTACTGCTGGACTGGCAAGAGATTTGATGTTAAAAAAAGCCTGACTGATTATGAAAGTAAAAATGATTTATCTAGTAAGATAAAACAATTCGTTAATAAACTTAAATAAAATTTATAATAAAAAGAATAATATGACAGGCAAAATTAAACAACCCATTAAATGAGTTCTACCAACACCTTTTAATGCAGGCAATACTCCTATTAGTGTTGAAACAATTAATACAGAAAACCCAATACATCCACTTAATACAAAAGATAAAATAATTATTAATACTATTATTGAAATACAAGTCAATTGATAATTTATTCTTGCCATTAATCTTGATGCAAATTTTGCTATTGTTAAAGTTATTATAACTGCAAGGAAAGCAACTATTAGTGAAACTCCAATAAATAAAATTAAATCATTTAGTGTAAATTCTTTTAGTATTTTTGATATTGCAACTATAGATCCATTTCTTGCTTTTTGTATTGTATAATAAGCAACTATCGATAAGAACATTGTAATTGTATCAATTGATCCAATAAGAATAAGCCAAGATCTTTTAGACCATTCTTTTGAAAAAGAAGATGCAACAATTGCTGCCTGTCCGCTTCCTACACCTGGAAGCAAACCAACAAAACTACTTGCAATAACACCAGAACCAATTGATTTTATTATTTCTTTTTTTGATAAAATATCTGATTTTATTTCTTGTTTAGGTATATTCACTTTATCTTTTAAACTTAGTATAATTGTACTAGTACCAAATAAACCAGATAATAATGGAAATAATTGATTTTTCATTGGTAAATTTAAACTAATTATACCAAAAACCCCTGCAAGCATGAAGAATACAAATGCCCAATATTTCTTTTCATCCCTTATTATTAAATATAATGAAATAATAATTAAGATGTAAGCAATATAATTATTTATTATACTATATATTAAAGGTATTATAAAAATTAGTAAAGGCACTAATAAAATAACTGTTATTAATCCAAATAAACTTCCAATTATAGTTAATTTTACTGCTTCATACCCTCTTCCTTCCAATAATAATGAATG
>JAHIVQ010000083.1 GCA_018816585.1 Nanobdellota archaeon | reverse complement strand
TTTAACCTTGTTTATAAATAAACTTTTTTTATTGAATTTTTAAAACTTTATAAGGTCATTTAACCCTTTATAGGGTCCAAATTAACCTTCTTTTTAGAAAAGAAAACTTTTTAAAGATTATTTTCTATAATAAAATATGAAAGCGCTGATTATAATTTTATTGCTATTAATCACAATTAATAGTATAAGCGCAGCAACATTGCAGGGAAATGTATATGATATTAGTCTTGATAAAATAAAAAATGTTATTGTTGAGATAAATACAAATCCTATACAAAGGATGGTTGCAAAAGAAGGTTCATATGAATTTAGCAGCATTTCATCAGGCAGTTATGAAATAAAAGCTTACACAAATGACAAAAGTCTTACAACTAATGAATCTATAAATATAGATAAAGAAGGTATATATACTTATGATTTGTTTTTAATACCTGAATTTGAAAATAATGAAAAAACTAGTTCATATTTATGGTTATATATCTTAATAATTATTGCTATCATAGGGATAATACTTTTTATTTTAGTTAGATATTATAAAAAACCTAAAAAAGAGGAATTAATTGACAAGGATTTAGATTATATTATTAAAATAATTAAAAAAGAAGGTAATAGAATAGTGCAACGAGACCTAGTACAAAAAACAGGTTTATCTGAAGCAAAGATAAGTTTAATGGTAACAGACTTAGAAAATAAAGGGATTATAAGGAAAATAAAAAAGGGAAGGGCAAATATCCTGATTTTGAACAAATAAAAAGATTTTTAAATAAACTATTTTTAAGGAAACGATGGTTAACATATATAATAAGGATGCAAGTGAGATAATCATTAAAGCAGCTGAAGAGCTTAAAAAAGTAGAAGAGATAAAGGCTCCAGAATGGGCAAAATATTGTAAAACAGGGGTTTCTAAAGAAAGACCACCTGAAGATAAAGATTGGTGGTATAAGAGAACAGCTTCTATGTTAAGAAAATTATACTTATCAAAAGGACCTATAGGAGTATCAAAATTAAAAAGAAAGTATGGTGGTAAAAAGAACAGAGGACATAAACCAGACAGATTTTATAGTGGCTCTAGTAATATAACAAGAAAAGTACTTCAACAACTAGAAAAAGCAGGATTTGCAAAAAAAGCAGAAGTTGGAGTTCATAAAGGAAGAATTATAACAGGAAAAGGAAAATCATTTCTTGATAAATTAGCATAAAATGGCACGTAATAAACCTAAAGCAAAAAAATTACGTTTAGCAAAATGTAAAAAGCAAACAAAATGGGCTCCATTTTGGGTAGTTCCAAAAGCACTAAGGCTTGGAAGAAGAGTTCATCCTGGAAGATTTACAGCAATAAAAAGAAACTGGAGAAGAGATAAGATAAAAGCATAATGGCAGAAGATAATAAAGAAAGGATTCATGTAATACCATTAAGAAGAGCATTTTTGAAAGCCCCTAATTATAAAAGAACAAAAAGAGCTGTAAATGAGATAAGAAATTTTATTTGCAGACATATGAAGGTTGAGGATGTAAGAATTGGTTCTAAATTAAATGATTACTTATGGATAAATGGGAATAAAAATCCACCATCAAAAGTAAAGATAAAGACAAGGAAAATTGAAGATTATGCTCAAGTTGAATTAGTTGATCATCCATTCTTTGAGAAAAAAGAGAAAGAAGAAAAAAATAAAAAAGTTGAAGCTAAAGAAACTAAACAAGATAAAGTAAAAGGTGAAGGAATAAGAGCAGAAGAAAAACTAGTTAATGAAGGCAAGGCAAAGGAAATAGAAGAAAAAGAAAGCAAGAAAGGCCCCGAACCTCAGAAAAAAGAAGAATTAAAGACAAAAATAATGGCTGAGAAAATAGAAAGGACAAAAAGGATTTCTAAAACCCAAAAAACACTAATCAAGCACCCTAAGCAAAGTAAAGTTGGGCACTAAAGATATTAAGCAGTATTTTGTATTGAATTTTCATCGACTAATTTATTTGTTTCTAATTTTGTTAACTCCCAATCAAATTTTATAAGAGAAATAACAGATGGATTTTTTTTGTTTAATTTGAATAACTTTGCATTTCCTATTGTTCTTGTCTGAATTACAATCTCTTTTTCTAATAAAGAATTCCAAACCCGAGTAAATGCACTCCATCCTACATTTGCACCTTTTGCTATTTCAGTCATGCTATAATCAAAATCCTGCCCTTCTATTAAAAAATCTAATACTTTAATAAAAGGTGATCCTCCAAAATATTCAACAAATATGCTTTGTTCTTCCATGCAGTTTCGTTAATTTTAATATTTATAAACATTTCCATTTTATGAATCTATGTTTATATTTTAATAATTACTAAAATGGAGCACTGAATAGAAAGATATTTAAGCTATAAAACTTTATTAATTTATGAATAATATAGAAGATGATATTAAGAGATTTATTCTAAGAAAATTAGTTAGGCATAAAATTTGGATGCATAAGCATACCAATATACATAATCTTCCAAAAGGTTTGCCAGATTATTTAAGAAGCAAAAAAGAAGTTAAAGAAGTAATAGAAGAATTGCTGAAAAATAAAATTCTCTTATCAAAGCCTACAAATTATGGACTAGAGGTTTCACTAAACATAGAAAAGAAAAAAGAAATAGAAGATTTTATTGAAGGAAAATAAGGGGGAAAATATGGAAGAACTACCTTTTGAAAAAATAAAAAGAACTATTCTTATTAAAAGAAAAGAAAGCACTGATTCAAAGTATGGATGTATTCCTGAAAAAAGATCTGTTGAAGAACTGATTAATCGTGGTATTATATGTCTTAATAAGCCAGAAGGACCAACATCACATATTGTTTCAGAGCATGTTAAAAAAATATTAAATTGTAAAAAATCAGCTCACGGTGGAACACTTGATCCTCGAGTGAGTGGAGTTCTACCAATAATGATCAATAAATCTGTTAAACTGTCACAATATTTATTATTAGCAGGAAAGGAATATGTGGCACTAATGCATCTGCATAAAGATGTTGAAAAAGAAGAAATAATTGAAACTTCAAAAGAATTTATTGGAAAAATAGAACAGCAAGTTCCTGTAAAGAGCGCAGTTAAAAGACAAAAAAGATTCAGGAATGTTTATTATTTAAAAATTTTAGAAATTGATGGAAAAGATGTTTTATTTAAGGTTGGTTGTGAAGCTGGAACTTACATAAGAACACTAATACATAATTGGGGTCAAAAATTAAAAGTTGGTGCAAATATGCAGCAATTAGTAAGAACTAAAGCAGGTCCTTTTAATGATAAAGAATGGTATTCATTACAAGATTTACAGGATGCTTTTCTAGATTACAAAGAAAATAAAAATGAAAAAGAATTAAGAAGAGTAATAAAACCTTATGAATATGCTGTTTCTCATCTGCCTAAAATATGGGTTTTTGATGCAACAGTTGATCCTTTATGTCACGGTTCAAGATTAAATATTCCTGGGATAAGCAAGATAGAATCCGACATTAAAAAAGATGATGCTGTTGCAGTATTTACACTAAAAAATGAATTAATTGGTGTTGGAAAATCTGAATTAACTTCTGAAGAAATAATTAAGAATGAAAAAGGTATTGCCATTAATATGGATATTATAGGTATGGATATTAATGTTTACCCAAAGTATAAGAAGGAGTAAGTTTATAATTTAATAAAACTAAAAAATAGAATGAAGTTATCTATAATAATACCTACTTTAAATGAAGAGAGAGATTTACCAAATTTATTAAATTCTATAAAAAAACAATCATTTAATGATTATGAAATCATTGTAGCAGATAATAAAAGTAAAGATAAAACAAGATCTATTGCTAAAAAATTTAAATGCAGAATTGTGAAAGGAGGATTACCTCCTGAAGCAAGAAATAATGGTGCAAAAATAGCAAAAGGAGATTATTTATTATTTTTAGATGCAGATGTAATTTTATCACACAATTTTCTGGAAGAAACACTAAATGAGTTTGAATCAAGAAAAATTGATATTGCAACAACTGAATTTATTCCATTAAGTGATAAAAAGATAGATAAAATGATGTACGACTTTTCTAATAATTTCGTAAAAGCAATACAATTTATAAAACCCTTTGGGGCAGGATTCTGTATTTTAATTAAAAAAGATATACATAATAAAATAAAAGGTTTTAATGAAAATCTTGTTTTATGTGAAGATCATGATTATAATCAAAGAGCAGCAAAATTTGGGAAATTTAGGGTTTTAAAAAAACCAAAGATATTCATTTCTGTAAGAAGATTTGAAAAAGAAGGAAGAAGAACACTTGCATTAAAATATGCAAAAAGTACAATTTATCATATAATAGGGGGGAAAATAAAGAAAAATTC
Source organism: Nanobdellota archaeon (assembly GCA_018816585.1). Taxonomy (GTDB): domain Archaea; phylum Nanobdellota; class Nanobdellia; order SCGC-AAA011-G17; family JAFCDX01; genus JAHIVQ01. The sequence continues at coordinate 7,680 of JAHIVQ010000083.1, read as the reverse complement.
AGTAAAATATGAGTGGGGAAATTATAATTAATTAAATGAAGAATATAATCTTTCTAATTTATCAATAACAGAAGTAAGTGAATAATTTTGTACTAATTTTAAGGAATTATCACTAAATTTATGATTTAATTCTTTATTATTTAATAATCTATTAATATTTTTTGCCATAATTTTATAATCACCTGGTTTTGATATAAATCCATTTTTATTATTTTTAACAATATTTGGTATCGCCATACTATTAACTCCTATTATAGATAAACCACAAGCCATTGCTTCAAGCACAACAAGACCTTCAGTTTCTATTGTTGATGCAGTCACAAAAATCTCTGCAGAACAATATAAGAAGGGTAATTTAGAATGATTAACTGAACCTAAAAATTTTACATTTTTGTTTATTTCTAATTCTTTTGAAAAAGATTTAAGTTTCTCCAAATCAGGACCATTTCCTGCTATGACTAATTTTGCATTTCTATTAATATTTAATAATTCTTTAAATGCTTTAAGCAATACATCAATGCTTTTTTCATAACCAATTCTTCCTACATGGATTATTGTATTTTTATTTTTCTTAATTTTTATAGGATGGAATTTATTTATATCTACACCATTTGATAAAAAATGAATTGGCTTTTTTATATTATTATTTATCAACTCTTTTTTCATTGCAGTAGAAGGTGTAGTTATAACATCACATAAATTATAGAATTTTTTAGTATAATTCCATATAAGTTTTTTAGCAAGATTCTTATTGAATCTTAATAAAGGTAAATATTCTGTAAATTCTGGAAGAAGTGTATGATATGTTCCTACAACCGGAATTTTAAATATTTTTGCAGCAAGTAAAGCACTCCATCCAAGAAAAGATGGTGTATGTATATGTATTATATCTGGTTTTATTTTTTTAATTTTTGTTATAGTATCAATAAAACCCGGCATTGCAAGTTGAAAATCAGGATAATTAACTATTTTTATTCTTCTATGATAAAATACTGAAATATTATTAGATAAATCTTTTGTGATATACTCTTTTTGTTTTGGTTTTGCTGTAAATATATATATTTTATGATCTCTTTTTGCTAAAGCTTCTGAAGAATTAAGAATAGAAGTTACGATACCATTTATATTAGGTATGAAAGTATCTGTAAACATAGCTATTTTCATTTTACATAAAATTCTAATAAGATTTATATATCCTTTGATTTATATTTATTTAATGGAAACTATTAATTTTTGGGCAGATCAATTAGCAAAAAAAGTAATTGAGAGATCTAAAAAAGAAAATATAATTCCAAATATAAAATGTCAGCAAACTCCATCTGGAGGAAAGCATATAGGTAACCTTAATGACGTTGCAAGAGCATTCTTTGTATATAAATCACTTATCGAACAAAAACAAGAATGTACTTTTGTACATACATCTGATGATCGCGACCCGATGAAAGAAGTTCCTAAAAAAATAATGGATTTAAAAGGAAAATGGCATGATTCTAAAATTTTTGATTTTGATAAATATATGGGTATGCCTTATTGTAGAATTCCAGACCCATTCAAATGTTGTAATAGCTGGAGTGAACATTTCACAAAAGTTTGGATACATGGGGTTAATGAACTTGGAATGAATCCTAAATTATACTCTGTTGATCAGCTTTACAGAGAAGGAAAGTTTGAACAATATATTATTGAAATATTTAAAAATATAAAAGAAGCAAGCAAAATAGTAAGTGAATTTCAGCAGACGAAAAAGGAAAATTATATCCCTTTTGATGCTATTTGCCCAAAATGTGGAAGATATGCAAATATAGATTCGTTTGATTTAAAGAAAAAAACAGTTCATTTCAAATGTCTAGGAAAAATGATAAAAGAAAAAATTGCGGAAGGGTGTGGTTTTGAAGGAGAAGTTTCTTTTTCAGAAGGAAAATTGCAATGGAGATTTGAATGGCCTGCATTAATGTGCATCTTTAATACAACTTATGAACCTATGGGGAAAGACCATTGGGAAGGTTCATGGAAAAGTTTAGTTGAGATAATGAATAGAATTTTTAAAAAAGAGCCACCAATACCATTTGTATATGAATTTTTCTTAGTTGATGGTAAGAAAATGAGCGCTTCTAAAGGAGATGTTTTTGTTGTAGAAGATATGCTAAAAATTATAGAACCAGAAATATTATTATTCTTTTATGTAAAAAGACCAGAAAAACAGCGTGATTTAGAATTAAATAGGATTTTTCAATTAGTAGATGAATTTGATTTTGCTGAAAAAGTTTATTTTGATATAGAAAAAGCAAGATCTGAAAACAGAGAAGAGAATTATAAAAGAATGTATGAATTGTGTATGCATAAAATACCAAAAAAATGCCCGAAAAGGATTGATTATAAATTTTTAGCTACATTATCCCAGTTATTTGACAAAGAAACAATTATTAAAAAATTAAAAGAATTAGGTCATTTAGAAAATGTTAATGAATCAGATTTAGAATTAATTAAGAAGAGAATAGATTTAGCTCATAATTGGGTAAATAAATATGCTCCAGATGAAATGAAATTTGAAATTCAAAGTGAGATAAATACTAAATTTAATGATAAAGAAGAAAAAGCATTAAAATTATTTGCTAAGAGACTCGAAAATAAATATACTGAAGAGAAATTAGCAGAAGAAATATATAATATTTCAAAAGAATCAGATATAGAACCAAAAGAATTCTTTAAAATATGTTACAGATTATTGATAAACAAAGAAAAAGGGCCAAGATTAGCTTCATTCATTCTTACTATTGGAAGAGAAAAAGTAATTGAAATGATTAAAAAAATATGATTACTTTCTAGTAAATTAATATTATAAAAAGCTTTAAATAGTATAATTTATGTTAAATATCAAAAATAAGGAAATTTGGGCTTAAAAAGCCTGTTTTAAGGGAGGTTAAAAAAAATGAGTGAAATACTGGTAGTAAGATCAAAGATAAAAGATGCTGCAAAAGGCATGAATGTAGCAAGTGATTTTGCTGATGCTTTAAGCAAAAAGGTTGAGGAAATGATCAATCAGGCTGTTGAAAGAGCAAAGGAAAACAACAGAAAGACAATTCAGCCAAAAGACTTGTAAATTTTTCTTCTTCTTTTTTATTTTTTTTATTGATAAAGTATATAAATATAGAAATTTTTATTTAAAATATGTCAAAATCTAAAGGAACTCGCGCAGAGCGTGAATTACTTCATATGTTATATTCTAAAAAATTTAATATCATGCGCTCAGCTGGTTCAGGTTCAATAGGAATCCCAAATCCTGATTTAATTGCTGCAAAAGACGGAAGAATTTTAGCAATAGAATGTAAATCTTTAAGCTCAGAAAATAAATACTTTAAGGAACAAGAAATAAAAGAATTAAAAGAATTCTCAAAAAGCTTTAAAGCAGAAGCATGGTTAGGTATAAGATTTGATAATATAGGTTGGTTTTTTATAGAACCTCATAAACTTGGCAAGACAAAATCAGGTTATTTTAATATTTCACTTGAAGAGTTAAAAAAGAAAGGTTTAAATTTCAATAAACTAATTAAATAGAGAGATATAATATGATAGATTTAACACAAAGAGGGATTAAAAATATAGTAAAGTATTCTGGCTTAAAAGAATTAAATTTGATTGACCAGACAAAACTGAAAAATATTTTTGAGAATGAATATGAAAAGATTCATAGATTATATGGAAATAATACAATGGACTTATCTGTCAATGTAAAAATTCATGACAAAGGCAAAACAAAAAAATATTCAATACACTCAAGAATAGAAGGACCTTCAAAAATAATAAGCGCTGAATCCTATGATATGGATATTACTGCAGTTTCAAGAGATATAATTAAAAAATTAAAGAATGAATTGCAGAAGCAATTTAAAGAAGAAGGAAAACGTTGGAAAGGAATAAAAGATATTATAAGAAATTCCATGTGATGAAAGAAGCATTATTCTATAAAAAATTAAAGAATAAAATTGTTCAGTGTTATTTATGCCCTAATTTTTGTGTTATAAAAGAAAATGAACTTGGAAAGTGTCTTGCAAGAAAAAATATTAGGGGAAAACTAATTTCTTTATCTTATGAAAGACCAGTTGCAATAAGCATTGATCCAATAGAAAAAAAGCCCCTTTATCATTTTTTGCCTGGAACTAAAACATTTTCAATAGGAACAGTAGGTTGTACTTTAAAATGTTTATTCTGTCAGAATGCTGAAATCGCACAAAAAAGTCCTGAGGATTTTCCTGTAAATATAATAAAACCAAAAAAGATTGTAAAAATGGCAAAAGAAAATAATTGTAAATCTATATCTTATACATACACTGAACCGACAGCTTTTTATGAATATGTTTTAGATACAGCAAAATTAGCTAAAAAACAAGGTATAAAAAATATAATTATTTCCAATGGTTACATAAATGAAAAGCCATTAAAGGAATTAATAAAATACCTTGATGCAGCAAATATTGATTTAAAGGGATTTACAGAAGAGTTTTACAAGAAAAATTGCTTAGGAAAATTAAAACCAGTTCTAAATACATTAAAGATACTAAAGAAAAATAAAGTCTGGCTTGAGATTACAAATCTTATAATACCAAAATTAAATGATAACTTAAAAGAAATTGACAGAATGACAAAATGGATTAAAACTAATTTAGGGGTTAATGTTCCATTGCATTTTTCAAGATTCTTTCCGATGCATAAAATGTTAAACAAACCAGAAACACCAAAAAAAACACTTGAAAGCGCATACAAAATAGCAAAAAAGAATGGTTTAAGGTATATTTATCTTGGAAATATAAAAAATGAGCATGAAAATACTTATTGTTATAAATGCAGTAAGATTCTTATAGAAAGATATGGATATTCTATAATAAAAAATAATATAAAGCATAATTATTGTTATAATTGTAATGCTAAAATACAAGGTATATTTGATTAGTTTTATTGTAATACTATTCTCTATACAAGTCCTTGCTGAAACAAGAATAAACGAGGTTATATATAATCCAAAAGGCAAGGATAATTATAAGGAATTTGTTGAAATATATTCTGATGAACCAACAGATATTGGAAATTATACTATTTCAGATGGAGATTCAGAAGATAAATTAGTAAAAATAAATAATGTAAGTTCTAACTATGCATTAATTGTTGAAACTGGTTATATACTAAATATTCCTGAAAATGTTGCACTATATTCTGCTGGCGCTGCTATAGGAAATGGATTAAGTGATAGTGATAAAATAATACTTTATGATTCAGAAAAAAATGAAGTATCTTCACTACAATTATTTAAGATAACAGAAGGTTATTCTATTGAATATTTTGATGGAAATTATTACAAATCTCTTGACATAAATGGAACCCCTGGTTATGAAAATTCTGTAAAAGAAATCCCAAAAGAAACTGAGATAGCAGATACAGAAAATACAACAGAAGAAACAGAAACACCTGATTTAAATCAAGATTCAAATATAGAAATAAATAATATTCCAGATAATATAAAATTTGGGAATAATATCTCTATTGAAGTCAGTGTTTACAGGGGTTCAACAGCAAAGTATGCAGTTTATTTTTTTATAGGAAAAGACAATAACACAAAAATAACTGACAAGTTATCAGAGCACGCACTAAAAAAGTATACTAATTATACTTTTATTTATTCGCTAAAGCTTAAAGATAACTGTAATGATAGATATGAAGAGGGAAAATATTATATTTTTATTAGTGGACTTGAAAAAGAATTATCGCAAGAAATAGAAATACTAAATAACCATGAACTTTGTGGTACTGAAGATATAAATAATGAAGAGATAATAATAGAAAATGACACTAAACAAGAAATAAATAATATAAAAGAAAATATTAACGATGAAGCACAAATTACAGGAAATATTGTATATGAATCATCAGATAAAAAAGCAGAAAGGTTAGCTTTATATCTTTTTTGTTTTTTATTAATATTAGTAGTTATATATTTACTAATTAAAAAGAAAGATGGAAATTAAAGCCAAAGCAATAATAGAAATCGCAGGTTTTCCAGAGGAACATGTGAAAAATACAATGGATATGGTAATGGATACTCTAAGCAAGGAAAAAGATATAGAAATAATAAACAAAACTGTTGCACCTGTTGAAAATGTAAAGAAAATGTGGAGCACCTTTTCAGAAGTTGAGATTAAAATCAGCAATTTTAAAGCATTAAATGATTTCTGTTTTAATTACATGCCCTCATCAATAGAAATAATAGATCCAATAAAACTAAATCATGATTCAGCAGACCTAAGTGATTTCTTAAATGATGTTCTTGCAAGATTGCATAATTTTACAATGTTCATTAAAAATTTACAGGCAGAAAATACAATACTAAAACAAGAAAAAGGAATTAACGAGAAAGAATAAAATCTTTTGGTTTATATTTTCTTGATTTCATTAGGATAATAACAATAATAAATATAACAAACATTATTACTATTATTGCAAAGAAAACACCTGTCTTCATTTCTATTTGTTTTTCTTTCTCCTGTTCTTCAGATGTTGTAGCAACTGGTGGTTCTTCTGTGCTAATAACTTCTTGTTGCTCTTGAACAGCAGATTCCTGGTAATGAATATAAACAGGATAAGAAACACTTACTCCATCAGCTGTAAGTCTTACCTCTCCAGTATAATCTTTTAGTATATTACTTCCATCTACTGTTATTGTAACAGTCTTAACCTCGTTTGGCATTATAGAACTAAAGCTTGTTGCACTTAATCTTACTACCTCACTTAAATCATCACTAAGACTTAACTTAATATTGCTTATATTTGATGTCCAGGTGTTTACAAATCTTAAAGAACCAGTCATTATATCTCCTTTTTCAATAATTACATTAACACTATTTTCTACATTTGTAAACTTAATTGCATTTATTGGTTTTACTTCAGGTGCTTCCTTTTCAACAATATTTCTAGTATCAATAACAAGTACAGGAATAAGATACTCACTTGAACCATAAACAACCTGCATTGTTTTTTCTCCAATACTATCTACAGTTCCTTTTATTTTTAGTGAGTCACCTGATTGTATTTTATAATTATTATAGTTAAGGGTTCCATCAACAAGTTTTAAACTTAAATCAATGCCATTATTTCCATTGTTTTTTAAATTCAAATAAAAATAATCCTGTTTTGCAAGATCTATTACAGCTGCTCCAGGATCTATAGATAATATTAAATCTCTACCTTTAATTATATTAATGTCTGCATAATCAGTATTTTTTTGTAATACTCCACCAAGACCATAAAAATAAGGTCCGACAGCTAACTGATAATAATTATGTGAAAGGCTTTGAGGAATAGTAAAATAAACATAATATAATGAATCTGAAAATTTGACAACATAATATGGCACTGAAACTTTTTTACCATATTCATCATATATATTAATATGTTCTGTGCTTATTTCATTCGGAGCATATTCAAATGTAAGTTTTGCAACTACAGTCTCTCCAATAATATAATTATTTCTATTTAATTCAATAGCTGAGCTTGCAAAAGGTATTAAAAATAAGAATAAACCTAAAATTAAAAATATTTTTTTCATTTTCCAAGTAATTTTCTAGCCTCCTCCAGTGATTTTTCAAGTGCATTATCAAGATCTTCCTGCTTTCTTGGTTTTTGTGTGAATGG
>JAHIVQ010000082.1 GCA_018816585.1 Nanobdellota archaeon | reverse complement strand
GCTGCAACTAATTTGTTTTTATTAAAAAATTCATTTGCAATCTCTAACACTTTTTGATCATCAAAATAAACAACAGAGCCAGGGCCACCAATAAAAACAATACCATCATAATTAGTATTTATTTGGTCTAAGGTAATATCAGTAATTTGCTTTCTTCCAGCAACACTTACTGCCTCTTTGCTAGAACTTGCTGTAATTATCTTAATACCCATTGACTCAAGAATTTCCTTTGTTATGTAATACTCCTCATCCTTGAAATTCTTTGGAGCTATAACAAATAATAATCTCTTATTTTTAAGTGACATTTCAACCCCTAATATAACATTCTTATACTTGTTAATAAAACTATCTCTTAGATTACTTTTTCAGCCAAGAACCAGAATGTGATAATAACTAAGATAATTGTTAAAATACCCAAAGAAAAGGTGAATTTATCATTTAACAGCCATATTTTCATTAGCCTGTAAGCTAAATAAATGACTAAAATATCCCTTATAATGCTTCTTAGTCCCATATCCTAATTAATTTACTTTAGTATAAATACTTGACGGAAGATTTATAAAACAAATTATTACTCCAGGATAACAAAATGATATCAGATAATCTTAAAAAATTAAGGAAAAGACGTAGATTAGTATCTAAACAAGTTGCAAAAGAAATTGGCATTAATTGTAATTATCTTAGCCAGATAGAAAATGGAAAATCTGAACCATCTGGCCAACTTACACAAAAATTAATCTCTTATTATAAAACTAAACCTGCTCCTCAAAATACAGTTCCAACTTTAGGAGATATTGAAATAGAACTTAATCTTAATGGGAATTTATTATCCCAGCTTTTTGGAGTAAATAGGGTGACATATTACAAATTTAAGAAAAAAGAATTTCAAGAACTTCCTGAATATATACAAGAGGGGATTATTTTATTAGTATCAGATAATGATAATTTGCCTGATTATATTATAAATTATTTTTCATTAAATCAAGGAGAAAATTTGCCTCTAAATTCTAAATTACCTTCTAATCATAAATCTATTGAAGATATTTTTGAAGATAATGAAAATTTTGAATCTATAAAAAACTTAATTGGTAATAGAAATATGGATATTCTTGAGTCTCGTTATGAGGGTTTATCTTTTGCACAGATTGCCAAGAAATACAATCTGTCCAGACAAGACATACATTATCTTTATAGGAGATCCCTTAAAATGATATATGGAAAGAAATCTGATTTAATCCCATTTTTCAATATTGACTGCAACTCTCTTTAAGTTGGCTGTTTTTGATATTGGATCTATTTCTAAAGGAAATAACTTATTGACCAAACATGACTTAAAGTGAAATGGCACAGATAACAAGCCAGGAGGAACATCATTATCAATATTTATTTTAATGAAAATCTCTCCGCTCTTTGAGAATATTCTTGAATTATCCTTATTTTTTAATTTTAAATTATCCGCATCTTTCTGATTAATAAAGCAAAATGGTTCTTTTTCAAGATTATTAAGTGTTTTTGACCTTGAACTTCTGTCGCCTGTGCAGAACTGATATTTTAATCTTTCAGTTGTCAGAACATATGGATATTCTTTTGATATTTTTTCTTCAAGAGAAATGAACTCAACAAGATTAAATCTCTCAAACTTGATTTTATAATCTACAAATTCTCCTTTAATACTGTTTTTTAATTTACTAAGCCTAATCTTCTCATAACCATCTATTTTGTTAATATCTTTCCATATATCTGTTAAACTATTGTAACTATAATTTTTTCCAAAATATGCTGCAAGTTCTTTTATAATTCTCCAGTTTTCCTTTGATTTGTATAGTGGATTTATTATTTTATTGAAGTATCTTACTCTTGATTCCCCGTTTGTGAATGTTCCTGAATGCTCTGCCCATGAGCATGATGGTAATACTACATCTGCAAATTCCATTGTCTTGTTTGGATATTGTGTATGCAAGACTAAAAACATTTTCTTTAGTTTTTTATGCACCACATTTAAGTCAGGAAGTGATTGTGCTGGATTTGTCTCCATTATATAAATTGCTTTTGCAGGCTTGTCTGTAAAGAAGCTAACTAGTGTATTACCTCCATATTTTGGCGTGCAGCCCATATCACTTACTCCCTGAATATTAGTTTTTCCTCTCATAGGTATTATTTTTCCATTTTTCGCAATTACTAAATTAATTGCAGAATAAACATTGTCTGTTCCATAACTATGCTGTGTCAAGCCCATACCAAATCCAAGAACAAATTTCTTGCTTTTTTCTATTAATTTGTATACTTTTAAGATATCACTTTCTTTTGCTTTACAAATATTTGATATATATTTAGGAGTGTAATGCTTTAGAATATCTTTTAAGCCTTCAGGTATTTCTTTCTTAACTTTATTATTCTTAACTAATAATGATAATAAACCATTAAGAAATGCAAGCTCTGTTCCATCAAGAATTTCTATAAATAAATCTGATTCCTTTGCAGTGCTATTCTTTATATCTTCTACACATATTAACTTGGCTCCTTCTGCTTTTGCTTTTAATATCCTATTAAATGCAACAGGATATGTTATCTTAGGATCTGTTCCTATTAACAATATACAATCAGCTTTTTCATAATCTTCCATCTTTGATGGCATTCTTGTCAACCCAAAAGAACTCTTGAAAGCTGAACATGAAGCAGCATGGCATATTCTTGCACAACTGTCAATGTTGTCTGTTTTAAATACATCTCTTGCAAATTTCTGCAATAAAAAATTATCTTCATTAGAGCCTGGTGAGCCACCAATAAATGCTATTTCATTTGCTTCTGTCTTTTTTAAATTATCATGAATAAATTTATATGCTCTCTCCCAAGAGACAGGCTTTAATTTGTTATTAATTTTTATTAATGGTTCTCTTATTCTATCAACATTGATTGTTTCACTGCATGTTAATCCTTTAATGCACGGCTTTCCTTCACTAACAGGATCTTCTTTTATAGGAGAAACTTTTATCTTATCTTTAACTGAAAAATTAAGATAGCAGCCACAACCGCAATAAGGACATATTGATCTTATTATTATCACCTCTAATAAGTTTTGTAAAAGAAGTTTATAAAATTGCCTATTTTAATTTTGTAAATTTTAATAACAAAGAATTAGTTACAACAGAAACTGAACTCATTGCCATTGCAACACCTGCTATTATTGGATTTAATAACCATCCATTTATAGGATATAAAACTCCTGCTGCTATCGGTATACCAAGGATATTATAAACAAAGGCCCAGAATAAATTCTGTTTTATCTTATTTATTGATTTCTTGCTTATTTTAATTGCACATACTACATCTTTTATATTATTCTTCATTAGGATAATATCCCCTGATTCTATAGCTATATCTGTTCCAGAACCTATTGCAATTCCAATATCTGCTTGAGTTATTGCAGGAGCATCATTAATACCATCTCCAACCATTGCTACTTTGTATCCTTTTTCCTGGAGTTTTTTTACTTCATTTGCTTTATCTTTAGGCAATACCTCAGAAAGTACTTCATCAATTCCAAGCTGTTTTGATATTGCATTGGCTGTTCTTTTATTATCCCCTGTAATCATTATTACTTTCTTATTTAATTTTTTTAATTCAAGTATCGCTTCTTTACTATCTTCTTTTAGAGTATCTGCAACAGCAATTAATCCTATTAATTTTCTATTAATAACTAATATCATCACTGTTTTTCCTTCATACTCTAATTTTTGTATAAGCTCTTCTGTATTATCCAAGATAATCTTTTTATCTTCCATTAACTTTCTATTTCCTAACCATATTTTTTTATTAGAATAATAAGCTTCCACCCCGCTTCCTGTAATAGAATTGAAAAATTTTGCATCAGGTATTCTTAATTTCTCAGATTTTGCTTTATTTATTATTGCTTCTGCTAATGGATGCTCGCTTCTTTTTTCTGCTATTGCTGCATATTCTATTATATCTTTTTTGTCTGTCTTATCTATACTTATAATATCTGTTACTTCTGGTTTTCCTTTTGTGAGCGTACCTGTTTTATCAAAAACAATTACATCAATTTCATATGCTTTTTGTAATGCACTTGCTTTTTTGAATAGAATACCATTTTGTGCTCCTAGTCCTGTACCAACCATTACAGCTGTTGGTGTTGCTAATCCTAAAGCGCAAGGGCAAGCTATTATTAATACTGCAACGAAAATCTTTAAATCAAAATTTAATGGATATCCTAGTAATAACCAGACCATAAATGAAATTACTGCAATGGATGCAACTGCAGGGACAAATATTCCTGAAATTTTGTCTGCTAGTTCTTGTATTGGTGCTTTTGATCCTTGTGCTTCTTCAACAAGTTTGATTATTTGTGCTAAAACAGTTTTATCACCAACAGCAGTTGCCTTAAATTTAAAAGCACCTGTTTTGTTTATTGTTGATCCAATTACTTTATCTCCTTTTGATTTTTCAACAGGAATGCTTTCACCTGAAATCATTGATTCATCAACAGAGCTATGACCTTCAATAACAATACCATCAACAGGTATTTTTTGTCCTGGTTTTACAATAATTATATCATTCTGCATTACTTCACTTATAGAAATCTCTATTTCTTTTCCATTTCTTATTACAATAGCTGTTTTTGCTCTTAATCCAATTAATTTTTTAATTGCTTCTGATGTTTTTCCTTTTGTTATTGCTTCTAAATATCTTCCAAGTAAGATAAATGCAACTAATAAACCTGCAACTTCAAAATAAACTTCACCATTAGTTATTTTATTTGTTAATAATAATATAGTTATGATTAAACTATATATATAAGCAGTTCCAGTACCAACAGCAACCAATGTATCCATATTTGCTGTTTTTGCCTTAATAACAGATCTAACCCCCCCAATATAAAATTGATATCCTGTAATGATTATAATTGTTGATAAAAACCATTGTATTAGGATAGTATTATTTTTTATAAAATCAGGAAGTGATAAATTAAAGTACATTGAAATCATACTAATATATAACAAAGGTATTCCGAACAAGAAGGCTATTATAACTTTAAATTTATAGCTTTTTATTTCTTTTTCTCTTTGTTCTTTTTCTTTGTCAACTAAATCTTCTTTTTCTTCTATATTTTTATAACCAACATTTTCTATTGCTTTCTGTATCTTTTCTTTTGATACTAAAGAAGGATCAAATTTTATTATTGCCTTTTCATTTGTTAGTAATTCTTTAATTATTATACCTTTTAATTTGCTAAGTGCAGAATTTACTAGATTTATGCAGTGAGCATTATCCATACCTATTACTTTTAATTTTAAAGTTCCTTCTGGAGATTCTTTAATAATATTATAACCAATTTTTTTAATTGATTGTTCAAGTTCTTCTTTTTTTACATTGTCATCATGTTCTACATATGCTTTTTCTGTTGCAAAATTTACATTAACATTCTTAACACCACTTGTCTTTTTAAGTGATTTTTCTATTCTCTGTGCACATGAAGCACAATGCATACCTGAAATGGATATTGTTGTTTTCATTTTTTTTGATTATTTATTATAAATATAAACTTTATCCTCCACATCCACAACTTCCTCCAACAGTGCAAGAATCACCTTGTTCTGTTGCAGGTATATAACTAAGTTCTTTTTTAATATCTTCTGGACTATCAAAATTTAAATCTTTTTTAACAATGAAGATTCCTCTAATCATTCCCATCCAACAACTCCATGAAATTGTTCCTTCTTCATTTGGTGTAAATTCTATTGTTTGTTCCTCTTGTTTTATTTTAAAGCTTAAACCTAATTTTGGAACTTGAATTTCATTATTACATCCAGTTAATTCTCTTCCATTTATTATCCATCTAACAGGCACTCCTTTTTTAAGAATAAATCTATCTGGACTCCAACCTGATGCAATAACATCCATTTTAATTATTTGGTATCCATCTTTTAATTCAGCCACACTTTTATCATTAACAATGTTATTACTTTGAAAACTTATTGCAGAACTAAAATCAAATCCTGATCCTGTTAAGGATAAACCACGATTAAGCATTAATATACCTAAAATTATAACAATAATTCCTGATACTTTTAATATTTTATGTGTTGATTTGTTTGATATAAAACTAGTTAAAAATCCAAATCCTAACATAACAGGTAATGTCCCAAGAGCGAATATAAATAATATCTTTGCTCCTTCTATAGCACTTCCTGTACCTGCTGCCATTATATATAATGCTTGTAATGGACCACATGCTATCATCAAACCATTTAGTAACCCTATAATTAATGGGCTTTTATGTTTTTTAGTTTCATGACCAACAAATCTATCTATAAATCTTGGAGTTACTATTCTTATTCTTCTTAACAATGGAAATATATTAAGCATGTTAAGACCATAAATTATTAAGAAAATACCTGCGATTATCCCAGCAATCCCTCTCATTAATGGAGTAAATATTATTATAGCCCCTATCAAACCAAATATTGCTCCAATACTAGTATAAGAAATAATTTTACCGATAGCATACATTAAATGAGATTTAAATGGATTTTTGCCTTCTTCAGATGCTTTTGTAGTATAACCAACAACAAAACCACCACACATTCCTATACAGTGAAAACCAGTTAATAAACCAACTACAAACAATAAACCATAACCCATATTTTGACTTATTTCAGGTAATTTAAATGTACTTGATAGATTGTAAGCATAATAACTAATAATAATTATTCCAATAAGGCTAAAAACAATCCAAAAAATATTAGTTTCTTTTTTAGTATTATAATCTATAAATGATGTTTCATAACCTTCTTTTTCTATAACCTTAAAAATAGTATCTATATTAGTTTTCTTGGGATCATATGTAATTTTAACTATTTCAGTTGCATAATCTGCTTTTACATAGTGAACTCCTTCTATTTCTTTTACACTTTTTTCTATAGTTTTTTCGCAATTAATGCAGTGCATTCCTTTTGCTTTAAAATTTTTTATTAAATTTACCATCCAATTTAGAATAAGAAACAGCTTATAAGCGATTGTTTGAAACTAGTTTCACTTGATTATTACCATATTTGTCATTCCGCGCCTTTTTCTTTCTATTAATTGCTTGCCTTCTAATTTATCAAGAATTCTTGTTACTTTTACCT
>JAHIVQ010000081.1 GCA_018816585.1 Nanobdellota archaeon | reverse complement strand
TTGTGAAATGTGCTAAATGCTACTTGCTGTAAATGTTTCTTTCCTTCACAGGTTTTAATACAACCTTGGATATATTCTTGTGTTTCGTATTCAACTTTCATTCCCCTTTCACCCCTTGAATTTTCTGCTTTAATTCTTCTGCGAATATTTTATCAATCCATTGTTTAACTCTTCTTGGATGTATTGAGGGAATAACTCCTGCTTTATTACAAAAATCTATTTCATAATCCATTTGACTTTTAAATTCATTTAACCTCTCCAAAATGTCGGATGTGGCTTTTTTGTAACCTTTTTCATACATTTCCAATCCAAACTCTTGCTTTTTGTTTAGCATTTCCCCACCCCTTTAATTTTCTCCACAATCTTATTCCAATCTTGTTTTAATATAGTCCAAGTATCTCCCCTTTCAGAATAATTCATAGTTGCTTTTGATAAAAACATATCATCTAATCCTTCTATCTTCTTTAAAATGTCAGATGTAGCTTTCTCTTTTCCAATTTCAACTCCCTCATCTAATATTTCCATTTCTTTTATCTTAAAATTCTTATCTTTCTCGGCGAGTTGCTGTTCTAACATTTTAACCTTACATTTTGGACATAAACAAAATATTATTCGTCCTTCAAACTCAAAATCATCTCCACAAGAATAATCTTGTTGTAAATCCTCATCATAATAATCATCTCCACATCCATCATTATTAGTGTCAGCAGTGCAAATAGGATTTACCTTCTGCTGACTATTATCTTCACTTTGTTCTCGCCCTTCTTTTCTTCCGAGGAGTTGTGCTTTTATTAAATCCCTTTTTTCTCTTCCTTTTTTATTATTAGTAAATACAGATAATCTCATTTCTTTTTCTAATTCTTTGTCTGATTTCATTTCCCCACCCCTTGAATTTTCTGCTTTAATTCTTCTATTAATTTAATAACATCAACTTTTCTACATTCATCTAAACTAGCATAATTAAATTGTAAATAATCAACCTCGTCTTCTAATCTATTTAACTTCTCCTGCAAGTCGGATGTTGCTTGTTGTTTTACTTTTTGAAATCCACATTTAAGACAATACCTTTTATTATCTATCCATACCCAATCAAACATATCTGATGAATTACAATTACTACAAAAAACTAAATCGCAAGGATATTCTTTTCTCTCAAATCTAACTTCTTTTTCTAATTCTTTGTCTGATTTCATAATCCCAACTCCTTTTTCTTCGCTTCAAATTCTTCTTTACTAACTTCAACATTACAAATCCAATAACCATTTCTTTCATTCTTTAAATTTCTGCAATATAAGCAGTTATAGCAGTAAGAGCAGATAGAGCAGTTATAGCAGTTATAGCAGTCAGAGCAGATAGAGCAGTTATAGCAGTCAGAGCAGTTAGAGTAGTTAAAGCAGATAGAGTTTGTATCATCTTTTTCTTTAATGTCTAAATCATCATCCCAGTTATAATTTTGCAGTTCTTTTTTAGACATCTTTAATATTTCTGATTTTGATTTCATTTTAAATTATCTCACTTATATAAGAAAGTGCATAAACAGATACCATTAAAAGAAGAATTATATAAACCTTCATTATAAAATCATTTTCTTCTATAAATTTATCTATAAACCCTTTCATATTAACTTCTCCTGCAATTCTTGTAATTTATTATTTATGCAACTTGCTGTGTTAATATCATAACCATCATCTACTCTGCTTTCTTCAATCGCCTTTTTTATTTCCTCTTGACAGAACTTTAGTGTTTGAAGTTTTAATTGACAGGAAGGACATAAATATTTTATATTATCTCCAGATTTGGTATTGAAATTAATTCCACATCTTCCTTTTCCGCATCCTTTTCCTGTCTTTTCTATTTCTTGGGTTATTTTTGATTTATTCATCTGAATATCCTGGCACTTCTAAAAGTAAATTGTAAAACTTCTGCACCATTTAGTTTTCCTTCTTTTATCCCTATCTCCTCGGATTGATTGAGATTATAATGATCTTTTTGTTTTTCCATAAACCTATATGGATTAGGGGTTTAAATACCTTTCGTTTTTTTTAGTATTTTAGTAATTAACCTTTTATAAGGGAAATAGAACGCGGGGTTTTTACTATATTTAGTAATTTTAAAAAAGGATATAATGACTAATGCCTGTTTTTGATTTATATATAAAGAAACGTATCTATTTTTTAGTTACAAAAATTGTTCTTTTTGTGTTTTGTTTTTTTTAGTATTTTAGTATTTATATTATTATATCTTTTATTTATAAATATTTATATATATTAGTATATAATTAAACAAAAATTACCTTTGACAAAATTAATTTATTGTTAGAGTCCCCAAAATTACTAAATAAATCAAAAACCCCGCGTGTAAATAGTTAAATTATATATAAATATTTATAAAGTTTAAACTATTTATCCTTCTTATGGATAAAAGAAAATTACCAATAACAGAAGAACATAGGAGAAAAATTTCTGAATCAAGAAAAGGAAAAATATATGTTCCTTTAGAAATCCAAAAATTTAAGAGAGTAGAATATGCAAGAGTTTATGCTAGAAATAGACCACCAGAAAAAAAGGCTGAGATAATTAAGAAAAATAAGGAAAGAAATTTGAAGTATCATAAGGAAGCAAAAGAATTTATAAATAATTATAAAAATGGAAAAAGCTGTCAAATTTGTGGGTATAAAGAACATACCGAAATTTTACAATTTCATCACAAAAATCCTAAAAATAAATTATTCAGATTAGCAGAGATTGGAACAAAAAAAATTCAAATTATAAAAACAGAAATGGAAAAATGTATATTACTATGCCCAAATTGTCATAGTTTATTACACCTAAGAGAGAAACAGAAGGAAAAAGAATTAAAATTACTAAATGTCCTTTAATTCTACAAAATTAAGATCCTTAGGCAAATTTAATCCAAAAAAGACAATTATTCTTTGAATTTCCATATAAATCCTCTAGAAGTTTTTTGTTTACCATTGCAACACATACTGATATTACAATGGCTTATTCCTGTCTGTTTTTCAGCAATTCTTAACCCGGGAAATTCATTTATTAAATTGTTATTATAATCTAATTGTAATACTTTCTTTCTTAGGTTGCATAAGTTATTATCAAAAGCATGTTGCATATTTTCGCTAGATGTTACCCATTCTAAATTTTCTATCCTATTATCATCTTTAATTCCGTTTTTATGATTAATAAATTTCAAATTTTTTGGATTTGGTATAAATGCTTCTGCTATTAGTCTATGGATTAGATGTGATTTACGTTTCTTTCCTATAAATAATGCTACTTGGATGTATCCCCTATAATTCTTATATGTTTTTGAAAATAATTTACTTCCTCTTCTATTCATCTCCGATAATGATATAACTCTTCCAAAATTACTTATCTTATATCTTCCTTCATAACATTTAATATCTTTAAAAATTTCTCCTACAATTTTTTCTGAAAAAAGAATCAAAGGAATAATCCCTTCTTTAGGGGTTTGACATTCATCATGTTTTATATTTGATTGAATTGATAGTTTTTTACTCATATAATCATCTCAAAGACCAGATCCCTTTAAGCTTGGGAGGAATTGAGACAATTTCCTCTGAATTTAGTTGTGTTTGAATTTTCTTTTCAATAGGTCTTATCTGGAAAGTTCTAAGATTAGGCATTGCCCATTCTCTCGTTATAATTAGTTTGTTTTCCATCTTCTTTATTCCTAAGATACTCCATGATTTAGGGTGTGAGAGTATGTCATTTAAAAAATTTATATTTAATAATCCTCAATCTTTCTTTTCCTATTTAAATCATCAACTCTAGTTCTTTCTATTGGCTCAAGTTCATCATAAGTAACTCCAAATTCTTCCATAGATATTTCTGTTTTTTTATTCATTTTCTTAAAGCTTTTTCTTTCCATTTATTTTTTGAAGATTCCAATTCCTGCATTTTTAAAAATACTTTCTCTATTAATCCTTGTAATTTGTCTATATCTTTAAATTGTATAACTGATTTATCTTTTAGTTCATTCCAAAAATTTGATAATTCTTTTGATTGGGTATTCATGATTTTATCTCCCAAAAGGAAAACAAGGGTTCTCTGTGGATGCAAAACCTGAACCAAGCGATGATTCATAATGCAGGAAAGAGGTGATTAATTAGACTAGAAATCACACATTTAGTATAAAACCCACATTATATATTTGCTTACTTTTTCCTTTTGGTTGATTGTGATTCATTATCTCTCCTGATAAACAGATTTTCCACCCTGTTTAAATTTAGCCAAACTTCCCGATTTTGACTTATTAGTAAGACTCATATTAATAAGATTTTTTAATCTAGAACTAATAACTATTCCTCTTTTTGATATTCTATCACAAACTTCTGCATTTGTAACTGGACTCTTAAAAAATCCCTCATCAATTAAATCTGATACAATTTGGCTATAATCTTTTCCAGTTGTTTTTGACTTGCCACTTCCTTTTGCTACTTCTGGCTTTTTAATCTGAAAACTTCCTGTAACCATTGGTCTAAGATTTATTTTAAATCCTTTTTCAACTAATCCATGAAGTCTTTTTCCATAAACTTCAAATTCTTCTTTAGTCATTAAGATGTCATGCTTTTTTGCTTCCTTACTCTCGCTATGAAACAATCTTCCAGTTCTTTGTATTTCTTCTCTCTTGCTTCCATATAAAAAGTCTACTTCAATTATATGTTGTAAATCTTTAATAGAAATTCCCATTTCCATTACTCTTGAAGCAATAAACACTTTGCTTTCTTTTGCTATTTCTATTCTATTTTTAGTTGCCCCATGAATAAATGGAACTCCTAAAATATTTGCAAGTCTTTCTCCTATTTCTATCTTATCAACAAACAATAAAGTCTTTGTGTCTTTAGAAACTAGGTTCGTAGCAAATCTAATCTTCTGATCCATTGTATCAAAAATATAAACATTGATGTCATGGTATTTCTTTCCTAATAACTTCATTAAGTCTTGCCAGTTTAATCCTATTGGGAATCCAGTAAGAGCAAAAATATATGAGTGTCTGCCATCTTCTCGGTAGGGTGAGGCTGAGTTATGAACTAATATTCCATTAGCAAAGAAGTTGTTATTATCTTTAACTTCAATATCTATCATGTCAATACCCTCTTTTGTAATTTGTATGTCTATAATTTTTCCAAGCTGAAAATCTTTTGAGTGGATTTTTGAATGACAAACATTACATAAAGTTACCCCATTATTAACTTCTAATCTTAATTTAGGATATTTAGCAAAAGACTTTATATGGTGGGCGTGAATTATTTTATCTCCTTTCTTGGTATCACCACAAAGTTGACACTTATAACTATCTCTTTTAAATACCTTTTTCTGCCAATCCTTATAGGAAATAGAATTATAATATTGTTTTCTCCAGTAACTTATTCCCCCTTTCCAGTTTGGGTTCTTATTTCCATTTCTACCAAACATCCCATTTCTTTCTCCAGATAAGACTCCTGTTTCTTTTATTGTTTGTATTCTTTGCTTCTTTGACTTTTCATCCCACTTATATCCTTTCTTAAATTGAGTTTCTTTAATTTTAGGATTTTTCAGAACTCCCAAGCCAATATTAATCTTATGCTGTTCAGACAAATTATATACATTCTTTAATCCCTTATTCCATGTAGGTTTTCCCCTAAAGAATAAACCCCTGTGTTGTTGATTACAATAATTTCCTTTAAAATTCTTTACCCTACTTGGTTTCCTTTTCAGTTCTTTACCACAATAAGCACAATTTACTATCATATTCTTTCTCCTTTTATATATAATAAGGACATATCGCTACTTAAATCTTTTGCTTTTATAAATTTGCCTTTAGAATAAAACTTATGGTCTGGACTACAAACAATCTTTTTAATTCCTGTTGGAGTTAAAACTTTTAATATAATCTTTTCTTTTCTTGTTTTCCATATATTCTTAATGGATTTATTTTCATATCTTTGTTTCTTGAAATTATAAGTAATTACTTTATCACCAATCTTTAGACTCTTAATCTTTCTTTTTCCTTTAGGGGTATCAATTAAAGTATTTTTATCTAAACATTGTCCTATTCTGTATTTTGTTTTTAATGTTGCTAATCTGCTGAATGTATCTGCTGGAAGGACATGACATTCTCCATAAATTGTTAATCCATATTCTTTGTCTTTTAATTTATCATGCCCTTGATAAGTAGAAAGTATCAAACTTCCGTCTTCAATCCTTTTTAAAAGTTCTGGAGCATATTTAGGAAAGTAATCTTTCTTCATCTGTTCCAAGATTGTTAAATTTGGAGAGATATATAAATTAGGCAATAACTTTTCATCTTTCATAACCTTAATTCTGCTTAAAGCATAACAAGAAAAAATATCTTTTCCTGCTCCTGTCATCCAGTAGACTCCAATTGCTCCATATTTTAAGAAGCTCTCCCATGCATGTTGTTGAAATATATATTTTCCTTCCATAGAAATATTTGTTGGATTAGAAATAAGATCCTTCTCATCAACTTGTCTAGGTACAAATGGTAAACTTCCATTTTCAATAATTTTTGCAATTAAATCAAATTCTCTACCTAATTTTACTCTTGCAGTTCCTTTACTAACAGAAGATAATAATTCTCCATATCTATCTTTTACTTCATCTTCTTTCCCCTCTGTAAAGACTAAATTTCCATCACTTACAAAGATTTTCTCTGGCTCTTTAATATTCAATTCTTTTCTTAAAAATTCTGGCATATCCCCAAGCCATTGAGTATATTGATTTATTTTGAAAATATTATATCCTTTTGTTGTATGATCAAGCCATCCTATAGAGAAAGGAATAAATTTAGGAATTGCAATGAAGTACTCGTTTTCTGAATCTGGATTAGAATAAATATGCCAGTATTCTTCATACCATTCTTTTAATAAATCCCCGTCCCATTCAAACTTCTTTTTCAAATCATCAAGAAGAGTAAGATTAGTTTTTGATAAACTATTAATTTCAGTCTGTAATTCTTCATTCTTTTCTCGAAGTTCATTGACTAATTTTGTTATTTTCTCTGACATTTTAAGTTACTCGGCTAAACGGCTATTTAATCATTTTTTACTTCTCCATCTGAACCGATTATAATAGGATCTTCCACTGGAAATGAAGGTAAATTTGACTTAGATTTGTAACTCTCACTTTCTTGATTCATGCAAGGCACAGGACTCGAACCCATGATCTCATCCCTAATTGTAGGTTTGTATTCTTCCTTTTGAACTACTCTTGCATTATCCTCTTCATAACATTTATTGCATTTCCATTTTTTATCAAAAGAACTATAAATTGCAGGAAGTTTATGTTTTTCGCATAATTTTACTGTTCCTTCAAATTCGGGTATTTTATATTTAGAAGTCTCAGGATTTATAGAGGTTAATTCTTTAGAATCACCTTGCTCCTTATTCGTTAAATTACTTATTTCGGGGCAGTCCTGAGTATGACCTTTTGAACACATACTTTTCTTGTTATTTTTTTTATGGTTTTCATAAGATTCAAAATCTTTCTTTTCTTGATCTAAATTTTTAACTTTTTTAGGTTTATTTATTTTTATAGGGGGATTTGATTTTGAGTTGTTTTTTGAGTTACTCATATCACTCATTAAAGGATTTTTTATTTTCCAATCTTCTAAACTTATTTTCAATTTCCATAATTGGTATCTATAATGACATTTAGGACAAGTAACTCTTTCAGAATCCTTTTTTTTCTTTCCATGATAATGGAATTTATTCAAACATTTTGGATTTTTACAAACTAATTCACTCATTTATCTAATGAGTAACTCATATTTATAAACCTTTTTATTTATTTTTAACTTATTCTTATAATATTATTGGAATGTTTTTTTAATTAACTCATAAATTTAACAAGAATAC
>JAHIVQ010000080.1 GCA_018816585.1 Nanobdellota archaeon | reverse complement strand
TGATGGAGTTATATATTGTATGGATTTTGCTCCAAGAGTTGTAAGAGATTTATATTTTATATGCGAGGAAAGAAAAAATATGATTCCAATACTTGCAGATGCAAATGATCCTGATTCTTATAAAGAGAGGATAGAAAATGTGGATATAATATATCAGGATATAGCACAAAGAAATCAGATAGAAATTTTATTTAAAAATTTAAGATTTTTAAAAAATAATGGTTATATTTTATTGGCTATAAAAGCAAGATCAATTGATGTTACAAAAAGGCCTGGTGAAATATTTAATGAGGTCGAAAAGCAATTAAAGGAAAAACTTAAGGTTATAGATAAAAAAGACTTGGATCCATTAGAAAGAGACCATTGCTTTTTTGTATGTCAGAAAAAGTAAATTTTAGTAAGTTTTATAAATAAGATAATCACTTGAGAATAGTTATTTTTAATATGACAAACCAACAACCAATATATATATTGCCTGAAAGTGCAATAAGGACAAAAGGAAGAGAAGCTCACAGGAATAATATAGCTGCAGCGAAGCTAGTTGCAGAGACAGTTAGAACTACTTTAGGTCCAAAAGGAATGGATAAAATGTTAGTTGATTCTTCAGGAGATATTATAATTACAAATGATGGTGTTACAATTCTTGAAGAAATGCAGATTGAACATCCAGCAGCAAAGATGCTTGTTGAGGTTGCAAAAACCCAGGAAAATGAAGTTGGTGATGGAACAACAACAGCAGTAGTTCTTGCAGGAGAATTATTAAAAAATGCTGAAGATTTGATTGACAAAGAAGTTCATCCAACTGTTATTGTTAAGGGTTATAGAATTGCATCAGAAATAGCACAAAAAGTTCTGAATACTATGGCAGAAGATATTAACAAAGATGATACTGATACACTTGAGAAAATAGCTATTACTGCAATGACAGGCAAGGGGGCAGAAGCTTCAAAAGAAAAACTTGCAAAAATGGCTGTTCATGCTATATTAAAAATTATTGAAATAAAAGAGAAAATAATTATTGATTTGGATAATATTAAACTAGAAAAGAAAATTGGTGGTGGAACAGAGGATTCAGAATTAGTTGAAGGAATTATTTTAGACAAGGAAAGAGTTCATTCATCTATGCCTAGATTAATAAAAGATGCCAAGATTTTATTATTAGATTCTGCTTTGGAATTAAAAGGTCCAGAGACAGATACAAAAATTTCAATAACAACTCCAGATCAATTACAGGCTTTTTTGGATAATGAAGAAAAAACAATAAGAGATATGGTTGAAAAGATTGTTTATTCTGGAGCAAATGTTGTTTTATGCCAGAAAGGAATTGATGATGTTGCTCAGCATTTCTTAGCTAAAAGAGGAATATATACACTAAGAAGAATAAATGATTCTGATATGACAAAATTAGCAAAAGCAACAGGTGCAAGAATTGTAAGTAATCTTGATGACTTATCTAAAGAAGATCTTGGTTATTCAGGCTTAGTTGAAGCTCAAAAAATGGGTGATGAGGAATGGACATTTATAAGAAACTGCAAAAATCCAAAGGCAGTTACATTTTTAGTAAGAGGTGGAACAAGGCATGTTGTTGATGAAGCAGAACGTGCTATTAAAGATGCTCTTGGTGATATAGCTTCTGCACTTAAACAAGGAAAAGTTGTTGCAGGTGCTGGAGCAACAGAAACAGAAGTAGCAAGAAACTTAAGAAAATTTTCAACAACTCTAAGTGGAAGAGAACAATTAGCAGTATTAGCATTTGCAGATGCAATGGAAGTTATTCCAAGAACACTTGCTGAAAATGCAGGTCTTGATCCAATTGATATTTTAACTGCTTTAAAACAAAAGCATGATGAAGGAAAAAAATGGGCAGGTATTGATGTTTTTACAGGAAAAGTAGTTGATGCTTGGAAAATGGGGGTTATTGAGCCATTAAAAATTAAAGTTCAGGCAGTAAAGTCAGCAACAGAAGTTGCAAATATGATATTAAGAATTGATGATATAATTGCATCTGGAAAAGATGCTAGACCAATGGGCATGCCACATGGAATGAATCCAGATATGATGTAAAATGAATTTAGAAGATATATCACAAAAGGTTAAGTATTTTGTTGCTGGAATAGTTACAAGTTCATTAATATTTTTTTCTTTTAACCATTATTTATCACAAAAAGTAAATGAAAATACAGATATTGCAATGCATATAGAATGTAGTTCTAATGAATCAGTTGAGGGTTTAATCAAAACATATTGCAATAGGAATGAAAGTTTTATAATGAATGCACCCTTGGACGATAAATTAGTCGTAAATTGTGCACAAGATGTTCCAATTGATTTAAAAAGAGAGAAATATTTTGATCCTGGAGATATAAGATGCTCACAAGATATTTACAAAAATCTTACATATCCAAGTAGTAATGTATGTTATGATTTATATCATACTAATGAACCCCTTCTAATAAACCAAGAGATTACCACTATTCATATTGAAAAATGTTATGATTATAATGGGTTTTATACATTAAAATCTATTAATGAAGAACTTGAGAGATGCTATGACTATAATGAAGAATCAGGCGATTATGAATCATTAGAGATTGATCAAATTATTAATGACATTCATTCTCAAAAAACATATCAAAACAAACTTATTTATAAGGATTATTCTAATGTAACCTTTAAATGTAATGGAGGTTAATTTTAGTGTGTTTTCTTCAAGCATAACATTTTTATACTAGTTATCTTTTATTATATTGGTGTTATAATGGCAGTAAAAAAAGAGGCAGGAAGTTCTGAAAGTACAGATAAATTAGTAAAGCAGTTAATACAGAATAATATTACTTTGCAGTCAAAATC
>JAHIVQ010000079.1 GCA_018816585.1 Nanobdellota archaeon | reverse complement strand
CCAGGCAGAGTCAAATTCATTAAATTTGGAAATGTACTGGATAAAAAATTACAATCATTATTCATACAGCAATCTGAAAATAGATCTGACATTGATCTCCCGTCTATATTTAATTTTAAGAATGAAGCCTGCATATTTTCTGCTTGTGTCTGTAATTTTATTTCTGGTCCAACTTCAGTATTACTAGAAAGCAAAAATCTTATTGCAAATATTCCTGCTAAAGATATTAATAATACTAATATTACAAGGCCCATCATTTCAGTCTGTGCTTTTTTCATTTTAATCTTAAAAATTCTTCCCTGCTTATGCATAAATCTTTCTTGATAATTTTATTTAAAAGTCCAGGGCCTATATCTTCACCTGCATGATTAGGAATTGTAGTCTTTCTTCCATCTGGATGCTTATAAATCATATGGCTTCCAGTT
Organism: Nanobdellota archaeon; assembly: GCA_018816585.1. Taxonomy (GTDB): domain Archaea; phylum Nanobdellota; class Nanobdellia; order SCGC-AAA011-G17; family JAFCDX01; genus JAHIVQ01. The sequence goes on along the minus strand of JAHIVQ010000079.1, from coordinate 2,736 downwards.
TGATGATCAAATACAAATCCAAATTTTTGTATAATTTTACCTAATTCTTTTCCTGTCAATCTAGGCAGTTTAGCCAAGAATTACACCTCTATTTGTTGTATTCCTATAAATTTTTCTTCAATCTCTGGTTTCTCTCCATTCTTTAAATATGCTTGAACAGCTTCTTTGGTTCTCTCTATTAGTTTATCTATACTTTTAGCTTGAGTATGACAACCAGGCAGTTCAACTACTTCAGAGACATACCATCCTTCTTCATCTTTTTCTATTATTAAATTAAACTTTTGTAGCATATTTATATAAATATACTTAGACTTATAAAACTTACGTTCTATTTATCCCTCTCAATTTATGAACTAATTCAGGGACATCATTTTCTTTTATTCTAATCTTATAAGTAAACCTCTATTACTAATTTGCCTAGTTCATAACTATCTCTATCTGGATAGTAAAGTGATACAGGAGTATAAATTACTTTTTTCTCACAAAATTCAGTTTTGCACTTTGGAGGAATATAAGTATATACTATAAAAGTACCGCAACTAACTTCTCTATTTAATAGGTCTATAGTGCACTCTTTATTTTGTTTTTCAGGATACATAGTATATATAGTAATATTAGAAAAGAAAAAATCCCCTTTATTCTTAAAAGCAATTAGTTTTGAAACATCAATGCAATTTTTATCATCAGATAAGTAAGAACAACCTACTTCAGGCAGACTTGGAAAAGTTCCAATCATGCTGTAAAAATAAGTCAATTTATCATTATTATTTATTTTTTGTATTGAAGCTTCATTTGATTTGTAAAATACTATAAGCCCTATTCCAACTATTAAAATAAAGATAAATATAACTAGTATTGTTTCCTGTATTTGTAGTTGTGCTTTCTTATTCATCAATTTTTATTTTTCCTATTTCCTTTTTAAGATTTGACAGATCTTTTTTTATTATATTCCAAACTCTTTCCATATTTACTCCAAAATAAGCATGGATTAGTATATCTCTAAAACCGGCTATTTCCTTCCAAGGAATTTTAGAGTATTTATTTCTAAATGAATCTGGAATATTCTTTGCAGATTCTCCAATAACTTCTAAATTTCTTATAATTGCATCCTGTCTTAATTTATCAGACATAAATTTCTCTTTAGTTAAATTTTTAGAAAAGGATTCTATTTTTTCAATACTCTGCAAGATATCTTTAATAAATAAATTCATATCTCTTTTCATATTATTCTAACCTCTTCATTTAGGATACGTTCTTTAATAATTGGTTTAATTGCAGAATACTCAACTAAATCTACCTTCTTTCCTAATTTACTTTCTAATTTAAATTTTAAATCAATAAAATCAATCAAACTCATGTTTTTATCTTTAATCTTAACAACTATATCAACATCACTATTCTTCTTCTGCTCTCCTCTGGAATAACTGCCAAAAATTCCTGCTTTTTGTATATTATTCATCTTTAGTATTTTAATTATCTTAGACTTTATTCTTTCAATCTCTTTATTTGTTTTATTTATCTTTTTAGAAAGTAATTGTCTATCTGCTGATTTTTCCCTATTTGAAAGCTCTTGCTTGGATAAATCAAATCCCAAGTATACTCTTTTTTTAGAAATTTTATCTTTATTTCTTATAGAAATAACTCTATAATAATATTTCTTTTTATTTATTATTCTAATTTCAGTATATACCATTTTTATTTTATGTCTACATTATTTATAAACCTTTCTATGTAGACACAATGATTTAGTATAATGGCTGGCAGTTTAGACTTAACATATTCTTATTCTGCTCATCAAGTATATTCACATACTTCTTGATTTCATCATAATTTTTAGATTGTATTCTATCTCTTAAAGTATTCAAAGTAAATTTCATCTGAGAATAATCACAATCTCTATTTAATAAATATAAATAATCAACTTTTATTTTATAAATTTCTATCATTGTTAAAAATTTATTTAGTAATCTGTCTAGTATACAGGGATAATTATCAGAAAACATTGCCCCATAAACTAAAGGAAGTCCAAATAATGGATATTTAGTACTACCAATAATTACTTGTCCATTTTCATCAGGTGTTATTGTTATATCAGCATTTCTTGAAGTAAATGAAATTATTTTCACATTTGGATCATCAATATTTGGCATTGTTGTTGTCTTTTGTATATTAAAGGGAGGTAATGTTAAATTATTTACAAATCCTTCGCTTGATTGATCATAAACAATGTAGTATTTTTTTTCTCTTGAACTTAAATAAAATAAATTAGCTATCTTGAATGGATATTTCCATGACTGCATCCACACATTAATAATGTCTGTATTCATGCTTTTTGGTGCAAAAATATATTCTTTTTTCAGGCTCGCAGGAGCAAAATTACCAACAACTAACTTGTCACATGAAAATTCTAAATCTGTAATAATACCAATAGATATATTTAATTCTGTTCTAAAAGAAGATTTCTGCAAGGAATAAAGTATATTATAAACATCTGAAGAAATTTCTGCATTTTCTTTCATAGTCTGTATATCAATATATCTTACAATAAATGTAGTAAAAAAGGCAAGTATAATTACTCCGGCTATAATTACAAAAGCCCAATTAAATTGCATCTGTGCTTTTTTCATATATTTAAATAGAAAAATTTATATCTTTAAATACTTTAGTATAACCATGAAATTATTATTTATATGCAACCAAAACAAGAATAGAAGCAAGACTGCAGAAAGGTTATTT
>JAHIVQ010000078.1 GCA_018816585.1 Nanobdellota archaeon | reverse complement strand
TTATATTTTTGGTTTTATTAATTGCAGGTGGTGTTTATTATATTAATTTTTATCACGGAAAATATAATTTCAAGGAAGTTGCTAATTTAATATCTGTTAAGCTAGCTAAGAGAAGATTATTTACAAATCAGCAAGATATGATTAATCTTGAAAAATATGTCAAGACTTCCTTGGCAAATAATATGAAAGAAGATAGAATAAGACTGATTTTGACTAATAAAGGCTGGAGTAAAAAGCAAATGGATTATGCTTTCGCTAAATTAAAGAAATAACAATCTTTTTAAATTATAAAACTAACAAAATAGTGAGGTGATTAAATGAAAGAAAGATTTATTATTAATGTACTTTTAATATCTATAACTCTATTTTTAATTACTAATTTTGTTGTTGGTTATAATACTAATTTAGGTCCAAGTGTTATGGGTCATTCATCAAGTGAAGTTTCTGGAACTATTGCTGGTGGGGGATATAAATCATCTGGTACGCAATCACCTTATTGTGTTTCTTGGGGATCAGCTGAAGCAGTAAATCCAGAATCTAAAAATGATTGTTATATTAATTGCCTTTTAGGATCTACTAATAGACCAACAGGAGTAGTGGGAGATAAAACATATCAGTTTTGTATAAAGGATTAAAATGATTAAATTTAAAAACATGAAAATTACAAATAGAAAGGTGATACAATGAAAAATCATTTTATATTAAATATTTTTTTAATAGCTTTGGCTTTATTTTTAATCACTGGTTTTGTTGTTGGTTATAATCCAACTGGAACTGTAAATCCTGCTGTAATGGGACACACTGCTAATGAAATTAATGTGACTTTAGGAAGTACATCTTATTCATTAAATTCGCTTATTAATTTATTATATCAACCTACAGACGTTACTAGTGAAGAAGTATTAAATGATCTGGGATGGATTAATGATGGAGTATATCATAGAATTAGTAAGCTTATTGTATTACCTGCTCCACTTCAAGGTAAAAGATGGAAGATTACAATACGTACTTATAATCAAGTAAATACTTATAATACATTTTACTATCGTAAAACTAATTGGGAAAGTGGAGCAACACCAACTGAAACTATTTTATCAAATTATGTACAAATAGGCAATAATCCTGGATGGTATGAAACAAATTTTTATGAAACCTCTGCTGTGAAGTTTTATCTAGAGTTTAGAAATTTTTATCAAACAAATACTTATGGTTATTTTGCAAAATATAAAACTCCGTCTGTACGTTACGAATTGATTGATGCTTAAAAAATGAAAAAAATAATATATTTAATTACATTTTTAGTTTTAGTAAGTTTTGTTAGTGCAACTAGTGTAACAGTTATAGATGAATATTCAGGATTGCCAATATCTGGAGTAAGATGTACTGCTAGAGTTTCAGGAGTTACACAATGGGATGGGCTTACAGATTCAAATGGTTATTTGGGCTCTTTACCAACGATTGGTGCTCAATTTTCTGTATTGATACATAAAACAGGTTATTATGACAAAACTATATTATCATCCACTTCTAAAATAGGACAAGATGAAGATTTCTTTGTTGATCTGACTCCAACTTCAACTCCAAATTTATGTAATATTGTTGATTTAAATTTAGATCCAACTGCTTGTGATAGTGAAACTATTGTTTTAAGAATGTCTGCAGAAACAAATGCTCATGCAGAATTACCTGGTTTAAGTGATTATAATTGGGTTGTTTGTTGTCAAGGAACTTTGGATACTACTTCTGGAAATGAAATATTAAGTTTAAGTGCAAATACAAATGCTCATGTTGCATCTCCTGGTTTTTATACATCTAAAATATATTTAAAAGATACACAATGTGAAATTTCTAATAGTGGTTCAAGTTATAATTCAATCTTGTTATCAATGTCCGACTTGACAAATGCTCATGTTGCAAAGCCTGATTATTATTCTTATAAATTATATTGTAATATTGGAGAAGGTGGAGTATCACAAACACCTTGTACAGATACTGATGGTGATGGTTATGGAGCAGAAGGTACCGATTTAAGCTCATGTTCTGCATCAATAACATTAGAAGATTGTGATGATACCAATTCAAATATTCATCCAGGTGCACCTGAAATACAAGATGGGATAGATAATAATTGTAATGGACTTATTGATGAATCCTGTACTTATCTTTGTGCAACTTATAATTATAAGGAACTAGCTTGTAGATCAGATACTACTTGTAATTGTTATTATTCTACTACAACAAATGCATGTCGTAATTGTGCACAAAGTCCATCTCCTTTTTGTATAACTTTTGATAATGTAAATG
>JAHIVQ010000007.1 GCA_018816585.1 Nanobdellota archaeon | reverse complement strand
CCTTTCGAAAAAATAATAGAATCTTTATTTTCAAAATCTATAAATAATATTTTCCCAAATGATGAGTTATTATCTTGAGCCTCATCACCTTCAAGACCAGTGTCAGTGGTTACTAACAATCCTTCTTTACCATAATGATTATAATAGGACATTCTACCAGCATCTAGATCAACTGCACAATCTTTAGTCTTAAAAAAAGTTTTAAAATTTAATTTTTCTTTTGAAATTGTTGCCTTTGAAATATTTAATTTAGTGCAATCCTTAATTTGATAATCTGAATAAGAAATAAATATTTCATTATTATAAACAAAAAGATCTCTAATCAAACCATTTTCACTTTCAAATTTAAAATTAGATTCTAATTTTATCCAACTAAAATTTTCAAAATCATTAATAAATTCTTTATTTATATAAAATATATTAGCTTTTGAGTCAGAAATGATTATGTATTCATCAAATTGTTCTAAAAAAAAATTAACTGAAGAAGGATTCCATTTTGATTTTGAAGCAGACATTTTAACATTTTTTAATGGAAATTGCTTAAAATTAATATTCATATACTGAGTAACAGGTAATAAATTTTGATTATAATTCATTTTCCCGTAAATTTTATATTTTTTAAATAAATCTGCCGTAGCCTTTCCAAAAAATATTTCTCTAACTTTTTGCTTTTGATCTTCATTTAAGTAAGACACTGCAGTAAATCGTATTGCATCTAAATTAAACCAAAATAAAAAAAACGACCCTAATAAAATAATATATATTAAGTGTTTTTTGGACATTAACATTTCATATATGATAAGTTCAAAATTTTAACAAGTTAAAAACATATTGTTATATTATCTTTTCCTCTATGTGCTGGTCGTGTACTAGTCTGCACATAACATGCACGTGGAGAGATAGATAAAACGATTACATATGGTAGAATTTATTTATGAAAAAACTTTTAGGGATCGTGGTTATAGGATTATGAGGAATAACTCGCGACAAACACGCGACGAAAGAGATAAAACAAGGTTTGAGGTGGCATGAATAAAGAAAACGCAAGTAAACTCTGGAAAATTATTCAGGAAGCTGGTGATTATTTACAAGGGCAACTAGCAAATCATCCCAAAGGCAGAAATCCTTATGCCCATGTTGCTATATGTGTAAAAGACAAATTTCAAATGAGCTACAAAAATATTGATGATGATAAGTTTGATGAAGTAGTTCAATATATTGAATTTTTAAAAAAAAATCCAAGTTAAACTATTGATTTGGAAAATAATCTTCTAGCTTCCCTTCCCTATAAACATCTGCAGTACAACAATGAAGTCCTCCTCCAAAAGCATAAGCATCTCTCATTTCAACAGGTATAACTTCCATACCTAATTTATCTAATTGTTCGGCTTGATAGACTTCGCTTTTTTCAACACATACAGTTTTAGGATTTAAAACTAAAACATTCATAGAAAGCCATACAGAAGAATAACATAGCTCTGGTGGTGCATTATGTGCTGGTTGAGCTGCATCTATTATTTTCCAATCATTTTTTTCAAATAATTTTCTTTGTTCTTTTGGCAGTCTTCTTTGTGGGTTGTTAATTATCAACCCAGGTTTAATTGGCGTGAAGGTAGCGTCTATATGAGTGGGATATGGATCTCCTGGAAAATTTACAGCATGAACTCTATGATCTTTGTAGTGTCTTTTGATCCAATTTATTCCTTTTAAATTTGTAGTAAAACCGTGTTGTACAACAAGATCTTTTCCAAATCTTAAAATATCTGCTGCATCAAATAATGGCTCTTCCTCAGTAGTTACAAAAAACTTTTGCTCTGTCCATTCTAATCTTTTTGGTATTCCAATTTTATCAGACAAATAGTCTTTCCTATAATCTTCATCAGTTAATCTAGGTTTCGGAGCAGACTCATGTCTCATGTTAGGGTCAGAATTGTAATCATTATGGTAAAGAAGGATTGTTAGTAACCACTGACACTGGTCTTGAAGGTGATGAGGCTCAAGATAATAACTCATCATTTGGGAAAATATTATTTATAGATTTTGAAAATAAAGATTCTATTATTTTTTCGAAAGG
>JAHIVQ010000077.1 GCA_018816585.1 Nanobdellota archaeon | reverse complement strand
TCTGAAAAAGAATATGAAAGGGATTTGAAATATCTCATTACCAATATACCTCCTTATGAACAGGTAAAAAAAGAGATTTTGGAATTGATAAACAAGCTGAAATTATAAATTTTGGAAAGAAAAAGTTTATATATATATATATATTCTTCTATTAACTTATGAAAAAGAGTGTGTTAGCAATAATTATTATTCTTTCATTGATATTTATCCCATTGGTTCATGCTGTCTCTTTTAATCAAATATTATCTAATTTTTTTGATAGAATTACTGGAAGTGCAACAACTGGAAGTTGTACTGATACTGATGTAAGCGTTGCATTTCCAGATGGAAAGGATTATGGCACAAAAGGAACTATAGAAGGTATTAGCGATGATGGAAAATCATTTGGCCCAGCATCTGATAGCTGTGATAGAGGTAGACTATCTGAATGGTATTGTGATATGTCTACAGCTAAAAATTATAATCGTGAATATATTAATTGTCCTGCTGGAACTAGTTGTTCTGATGGTGCTTGTGTTTCTTCAACACCAGCATGTTCATACATAGAATCAACATGCCCATCTTGGTCAACTTGTTCAAGTGGTTCTCAATATTGCACAGCAACAAATTGCAATTCATTAACAAGAATTTGTACTACATCAATTTGTAATTATGATGGTACCTGTGATTCTGGAGAAACTATATTAAATTGTCCTAGTGATTGTGCTACTACACCAGTTTGTAATACTAATGGTACCTGTGATTCTGGAGAAACTATATTAAATTGTCCTAGTGATTGTGCTACATGTAGTTTTGATACTGTTTGTAAAACTGGTTGTTCTACTGGAGATTCTGACTGTACTTGTTTGCAACAAACTGGTCATCAATGCATTACAGGACAAACATGTTCATTAGCAAATCAATTAACACATTCTGGAACTGGAATATGTTGCTATATTGCTTGTACATCTTCAGTTACAACACCAACATGTAGCTCTGATAGTCTTTGTAAATCTGATTGTAATAATGGAGATCCTGATTGTATATGTTCTGAAGAAAGTGGATATTCTTGTACTACAGCATCAATATGTACGAGCAAGGGAGGGATTTCATTAGTGCATTCTGGAACTGGAATATGCTGCTCTGCTGATTGTACTATTTTATCACAAAATAAAGCCCCATATACTATTAATATAACAACATTTCCTTCTGGTTCTATACCTGCTAGTTCTATATTTTCTGGAAGCACTCTAAAAATAAATGGTACTATAACTATAAATGATAGTAATGGAGTTATAAAGAATAGTGCTGGTGCTATAACATATGCTGGGGATAAATTGAATGTTTCTTTTGTTTGGTATGAAGATGACATAATAATAAAATCAGATACAATTGGAAGAGTTAGTATGCCAAATGCAACAAATGTCATAGCTACAGGTAATGGAAAGGTATTAAGAGTTCCTTATAATCTAACAGACGTAGATTACAGTTTAGGACATAGTTATAAATTAGGTATTTATCTTTGTGATGGTATAGTTTGCAATCAATCAAATTCAAGCATAGTAAGTACAGGAGGGACAGCAAACTCAGTACCTTATTTTATTAATATAACAACATTCCCAGCAAATATAACAACTAAAGAATCTGGACTGTCAATAAAAGTTACAGTCACACTAAACGATCTAAATTTAGAGGATAGATTAAACATTTCATATACTTGGTATGATTTAAGGCCTGGTAGCAGTCCATCTGTCATAGTAAATATCTCAAATACAACAGGAAAACACTCGATGCCAAATGCAACAAATATAATACCAATCCCTATTCAGGTCGTATTAATGGTTCCTTATAATTTAACTGATTATGATATAGGTCGTAACTATACACTAGGTGTATATGCTTGTGATGGAAAAGTATGTAATCAGATTAATTCAAGTATGATAAATATTACTACGGCGACAGCATCTTTACCTGCTTGCATAGCTCCAAATGATCTTTGTATAGCAACAGAAACATGTACTGGAAATCAAGTTTTACACTCTGGAGCAGGAGTTTGTTGCTCTACTACTTGTATTACTACTGTAACTGCTTCTGGTAATGGATGTATTATAGGCACTGATAGAATTGTTCCTGTTAGTACAAGAGCCAATATCAATACAGCCAGTAGTTATTGCGATTTAGACTATTCTTGGAAATTACAAAAAAGTGTTAATGTTGCTTGTCAGAATGATTATGAATGTGATAGTAATACCTGCAAAGGAAATAAATGTTTAGATGTTACAAAATTTATAGAAAATGTAGGTTTACTTAAAAAGATATGGTGTAAAATTATTAATCCTCTAAGTACTTCAAATTATGATGTTTGTTTAATCACTTAATTATTAAAAAATATGAAAAATATTCAAAAAAAAATAAAGATTTTATTTTATATTACTCTTTTTTTAGTTTTTTCTATTTACTTTGTTATGGCAGAGTGCGTCACTGGACAAATTGATTTTGTAAACAATAAATACTGTGATATCAATGGAGTATGGCAGCCACTAAAGGCAAGTGGCGCAGCTTGTCAAAATAATTTTGAATGTCAATTAGGTTCTTGCAAAAATGATATATGCCAAGAATTTGATGTAATAAAAATTGCAGGAGAACAACAAACTTTACTTCAAAGCATTATAAATTATTTTTATCCAGCTACTATAACCAGTGATGATAGTGATTCTGGTTCAGGAACTCCCTCAGTTTGTGGGAATAATTATCGAGAAACAGGAGAGGTATGTGATGGAACAGATTTAAGGGGAAAAAATTGTTTTCTTTTAGGATTTAGTGGTGGAACTTTAAAGTGCTCAATAAATTGCACTGCTTGGAATACAACTAGTTGTTATGTTAACACTCCACAAGCTCCGCAACCTGTATGTGTTCCTTTTTGCAGTTCTACTTGTGGCGGTGAATCCAGCGGATGTGGCACTACATGTATCTATAATGATGGGGCTTATTGTGCTGAAAACAGTGTTTGTGAGTCTGGTAATTGCATAGAAAAATTAGAATGTGAATCAAATTTGGATTGTGCAGAAAATGAAGTTTGTTTAAACAACAAATGTATACCTCAAAAAAAATCTAATTATATATTCATTTTGGTAATAATTTTTATTATTTTAATAATTAGTGCAGTTATTATTTTTATTGTATTAAAAAAGAAAAAATCAAAAAATATTATTGGAGAAGGTAAAGTAAAAAAATCTGAAGAGAAAAAGAATTATTATTAAATAACTTTAAACTCATCAAATCTTTATTCTTTTAATTCTTTAATTATATTGTTTTTCAGCAGATAATTAATCTTTTAACAGCCATTTCCAAACAGGAATTAGCTTTATTACACCTTCTTCAAATTTGATTTCCTTTTCTTCATTCTTAGTCAATATCAAGCCATCTTTCTTATTAAATTTCTTCATAAATTCTTTTATTGTCTTAAACTCTCCTGAATTGATTTTTTCCTGGTATTTTACTTCTATAGGTGCGCCATTATAAATTATATCTATTTCTCCCCCATTTTTCCAAAAAGATGAAGCCTTGAGCTTATTTACTGCTAAAGTTTCAATCATTCTTCCGAAAAAATCCTCTTCAATTTTTGGTTTATATAAGTAAGTCAGAGCATTATCTGCAGGATATGCTCTTTTTTTCTTTCTTAATGTAGTTATGCTTCCCTTCCTGTAATTGCCCAATAAGCTTATCAAAAAGCTTTCTTTGAGATAGTTAATATAATCTTTTATCACTCTTCTGTCTTTCCCGAATTGTTTGCTCAAGGATTGATAATCAATATACATTCCTGGATTTGAGGATATTAATTCCAAGAGAACCCTTAAAAATTCAGGGTCATCCAGCTTGAACATTCTAGGAATGTCTTTATAAACTATCTTATCTACAACTAAAGCGCCAATATATTCCTTGAAATCTTTGTCTGTTTCAAGAGAGAAGGTTTCTGGAAAACCCCCTTTTTCTGCAAATTTATTAAAAAAAGGCTTGATTTTTGTCTCATATTTAAATTCATTTTCTTCTATTTTATTAAATTTGAGATATTCTCTGAATGTAAAAGGAGATAATATAAATTCAAAAATTCTGCCTGCAAGGGTTTCTTTTGTTTTTTTTCTTATGAAAAGGGATTCTGAGCCGCTTATTATAAACTTTAATTTAGGGTAGAGATCATAATATTTTTTTAGTTCATTTTCCCATCCATTGCATTTCTGGATCTCATCCAAGAAAACATAAATCTTTTCTTCTCTTAAGTCTTTATTATGGATCTCCTTGTATTTTTCCAAGACTTCATTTAATTTTGCTGAAACCTCATCAAATGAGAAAAAAAGAATATTTGTCTTGTTTGTGTCTGCTTCTATTAATTCTTGTATAATCTGGTACATTATTGTTGTTTTTCCAATTCTTCTAAGACCAACTAATGCTGTTATAAATCTTTTATTTAGGTGCTTTTCTATCTTTGTATATATATCCCTTTTAAAAGGCAAAGCTAATTCTTCGTCTACTTTACCGCTTATCCACCAATGATTAAATTCTTCTAGTCTATCTCTTTCCATTTTATTTAACTTATGTTCATTATAATGTACTTATTTATAAGCTTTGTGGTCATCTCAATGTACTTATATATAACTAAGAATGGAACATATATGTTTTAGTAATAGAACCATTGAATAAAGAAAGCAATCTTGTTGTTGCAAGACACTAAAATAATTTCAAATTAGTAAAACCAAAGATTTAAATAGTATTTGTGCATACTAAATGTATACCGGATGTATATGAAGTGTAAAATGGAAAATAAATTAATATCTGCAAGAATAAAATTAAATGAATATGCTAATAAAGTATTAAATATTCTAAAGATAAAATTCGGTTTGAAAGATAAATCAGAAGCAATAAACAAATTTATTGAATTATATGGCGATG
>JAHIVQ010000076.1 GCA_018816585.1 Nanobdellota archaeon | reverse complement strand
ATTATAATATTATTTTCAAGATTATTGCATATATCTTCTGGTAAGATATCACCATCATTTACTATTAATAAATTACTTTTAGAACATGCAGACATTAATATTGGTATTAACAATATGATTAAGATTAATTTTTTCATATTTTTTAATGAAATAGATTATTTAAAAAGCTTATGAAATGAGGGTGCATTTATTTTTCTTGCAGTCAAACCCTTCTTCACACTGAGAATCTCTGCAGCAATCCCCTGTTTTTATAATTCCTGAGCAGCATATTTCTGATTCAGATGGTCTGCAATCTTTTTTGCATGTTTCACAATTTTCCCCAAGATCTTCATCACATGTTCCATCACCACAATAAGGGCCAACAATACATCTATAATCCTCGCATATTTCATAATTTGATTCATCACAGTTAGAATTAGAACAGCATTCTCCTTCAATTATTTTACTGAAACAGCAAATCTCTCCAGAGTCCATGCTACAATCTTCAGGGCAAGTATTACAATTTTCTCCATTATTTTTATCACATTTTTCATCTCCGCATCTTGGTTCAACACATTCATTACTAACACATTTTAAAGTGCCATTGCAATCATCACTTGTAAGACATTCAGTACCACAAACATCTATTTCTTTATCTTTATATTGTTTGTAATAACATTTATTTATATCTTGTACACAATCAAAGGTAGTATGGTTATCACATCCTTCTTTTGAGCATTCGCTTTTGCATAGTGATTCTGGCTGATAGAATTTATAAATTTCATAAGAAGCATAGACAATACCTAATATTACAACAAATGCTAGAATTAAAAATAAAAGCAATTTTTTTGACATATTATATTATTTTTTGATTATTTAAATGCCTTGTGCTTTCTCGTATATTTCATTAAATCTGTTATTCATTTTTCCAGCCAAATTTTTATCATAAATAATCAGTATATTCTCATCATTTTTTGTGTTACCTGCACTTGTGGGATTATAACTTCCTATTATAACAATATTATCATCAATTATCCAGGTTTTATCATGCAACAAGTAAGGATTTGAATCTGCTTTTATATCTAAACCATTTTCTTTTAGAAATTTATATCTTTCATATTGCATATTTATTCTTTGCTTTTCTACAACACCTTTTATCTCTGTTGTAGGATTTTTATCTATTAATTTTTGTGCAATCTCATTATCTGTAAAAGAGAACATCAAAAAATTGATTTTTTCAGCATTATTTAATTTTTCAAGAACTTTATCCTTGCAATTATCTTCCGGGCAGAAATAATTTTCTATTCTTACATTTCCATATTGTATTATGGGATATTTTACTTTATTTCCATCTCCAAATATTCCAGACCATAATTCACTGAATTCATCTTCATAATTTTTTGATAAATAATCTGAATCTATTACAATCAAATTATTATAATCCTTGAACAAAGAACTTTTCTTGGGATTAAAAGAACCTGTTGATATTATTTTATTATCATAAATGCAGAATTTGTCATGCATTAATTGGTTATTATCATCTTCTTTGTGAGATATTTTAATTTTGCTGACATCATCAGTTACCAATCTATACTGTTTCTTTGTCATTTCATTAATTATATTTTCTAAGTCTATATCATAAAGTGCACAATCAACTTTTTCTGCATTTTTTTCAAGATTTGAAATTACAGAGCTACAATCATCTTTTTCACAGAAGTACAAACTAATATTCTTGTAATCCTCATAAACATTTTCTTTTGTTGTAGAACCAGAAATATTTGGCCTAAGATTAATTAAACTTAGACCTGCAAGTAAACAAAGGAAAGATATTTTGATTAATGTTTTAGATTTCATCAGTACTCTTTTTACAGTCTAATTTTAAAAAGCTTGTGAATCCATCTTTTTAGTTGGATTTAGAAAGATATATAAAATACTAAATTAATAAAAAAATATGGGTGATTACGAAACTCCTAGTTTTAGGAAATCCAAAAAAGAGAAGAGGTTAAAAAGGCGTTTTAACCCTTACAAGCATGGTGGAAAACACAGGACTGAAAAGGGTTTAAAAAATGGTTGAAGTTCAATTCTCAAGATTAAAGAAGGAATGTCCTAAATGTGCAGAAGAGCTTGTTGTTGACCAAGAATTATTACTTTCATTTTTGAATTCTCCTATAAGAAAAAAGGTGATGAAATTTGCTAAATTGAATAAGAAAGATATTAATTCTATAATGGAGATTGTTGAGCATTATGCTAAATTAAAAATAGAGCAAGAAAAAAAATTAAAAGAAAAAACTTCAAAGGAAATATTAAAGATTGAGGTTTCTATACTTAAGAATATGTTCATTGCAGAAGTGCTTGAGTTTAAGAAGTTAAAGATTGAAGATTTGCTAAATGTTGCTAAAAGTATTTTGCAGGTTGAATATCCTGATTCAGTTATATTAAATATGCTTGAAACTGATAAAATTGCAACATTATTAGGTATTGACACAAATAAAAAATTCCCTTCTGAATTGCTTGTTTTTGATTCCAAGAATAAAAAAATAATTGGTGTTAAAATTATAAATAAATAGATAGAAAGCCTTAAAATTATATTATAAAATAAGGTAATAAAAATAATATTGACTGAGTGGAAGAGAAAATCTTTCAACAACATTAGTTCTCCTAAGAGAACGAAAGGTTTAAATATAAGTTCTGTTTAAGATACTTATGTCAAATATTATTGATACTATAAAATTACTTAATCCTTGGTGGGAAGATGGAAGAGTTAGCGAGGAACTTGCTAAACAGTATAAAAGAAGCTTTTTTGATAAAATGCAAGGTTTTGAAAAATATAAGCAGATAATTATTCTTACAGGGTTAAGAAGAGTTGGAAAAACCACTATTATATATCAGGCCATAAAAGAGTTGCTTAATGGAATTGATTCTAAAAGAATATTTTATTTTAGTTTTGACAAGGAAGTCGATGATTTAGTCGAACTTTTTGAAAATTACAAGGAGCTAACAGGAATAGACTACAAAAAAGAAAAAATTTTTGTTTTTTTTGATGAGATAACCAGATTTAAAAAATGGGCCAGTGAATTGAAATTAATTTATGACTCCTGCCCTAATATAAAGTTTTATATTTCATCATCTAGCAGCATTAATCTGGAAGAAGAAGCGATAAAAAATCTTGCTGGAAGGTATTTTTTGATTAATATAAGTCCTTTAAGCTTTAAAGAATTTTTAGAATTAAAAGGCAGAGAAAAAATAATTGAGAATTATAAATTACATTTAAGGGAAATAAAAAAAGAGTTTTTTTCTTATTTATCAAGAAGTTTTCCAGAGATAATAAACTGGGATAATGAATTGGTTATCAAAGATTATCTTAGAACAACAATTATAGATAAGATAATCAAATCAGATCTTCCAGAAAGATTTAACAATATTAATAAAGAATTATTGTACAATCTTATAGAATTGTTTTACAAGGAGCCTGGATTTTATCTTGATTATGACAATTTATCAAAGAGTTTAAGGATAAGCAAGAATACACTATATACGCATATTTTTTATCTTGAATTTTGCTATCTAATAAGAATTGTCAAAAATTTCAGGCCCAGCACGCTTTCAACAAGCAGAAAGCTGCAAAGAGTTTATCCTTATTGGTGGAATCTTGCATACTGCTATGGGGAAAATAATGACAAAATTTTAGAGTCTTTTGTTTTGAGCACTATAAACGGAAAGTATTATTGGAGAAATTTGGATAAAGAAATTGACTTCTTAAAAATTGAAGGCAAGAACATTCTGCCCATTGAAGTTAAAAATAAAGAAAGGGTTGAAGAAAGAGATTTGAATACATTAAAACTATTCATGAATAAATATAAAATAAAAAAATCCCTTCTTTTATATCTTGGGGATGAAAAAATTCGAGAGTATGATAGCGGAAAGATTGAATTTATTCCATTCTGGAAATGGCTGTTAGAAAACTAAAAAGGAGTTTCCCTCTGAATTGGTGTT
>JAHIVQ010000006.1 GCA_018816585.1 Nanobdellota archaeon | reverse complement strand
GGTATAGAAACTCCAGACTTTACTGTTTCAACTAAGGCACGCACAAACTCAAGGAATTTTAATTCTACTTCCTTTTGTTTTTTATTTTCTTGTAAAAAATCAATGAAAAACTGAAGTAACATTATTACAAAAGAAATAACTAATACTGGCTTAAACCATCTTGTCCTAAAGAAAAAATAAATATCTCCACCTAATAAAAGCACTCCAAGTATTATAAACAATATATGCCTTGCTTCAAATTTTATTTCCATTTTATTCTTGTTTTGTCAGATTTAAAAATATAATAAATACCAGATTTAATCCAGGTAGTACAACAAATGTACCAACTGTTGCTATTGTTGACACAGACAAACCTCCAATTGCACCCCCAATAACATTAATTATTGTTAAAGTGGTTATAAATAATAATGGAGCTGCAACCAATAATGCAGTATAAATATCAGAATATGTTGCTATAGATTCAACATACTTTTTCCTTTCTAACTGATATGTTGAAAGTGAATCTTTTGCCTTGTTATCAAGATATTGCTGTAAATTACCCCCCGTTTCAATTGAAGAGATTACTCCATTTAATAATTCCTTAAATTCAGGAGAAGGTGTAGTATCAGCAACTCCTTTTAATGCTGTGCTCAAATTATATCCAAATATATTAATATAATTCAAGATTTTCTTGAATTCCTTGCTTAATTCAGGATAATCCTGCTCAGATTTTACTAAAAGAGAAAAAATATTTATTGGTGGTGTTCCAGATCCTGAAACAGCAGCCATATGTATTATAGCAAATGGCAACTCATTCTTTATTCTTTTTCTTCTTGTACTAATATCAGATTGTGGATAAAAATATATAATTATAAAAGTAAATATCATTAAAACAAAACCAAGTGCAATTCCAGTTATTGGATTTAAGAATATTACAGAAAAGAATACTGAAAAAACAATCAAAGATAAAAATGTTAAAAACAGCATCAAGCTTATATAACTCTTTGAAAGCATATTAAATCTCACTAACTTTAGTGATTTTAATAAAGGCCTGAATAAATCAGGGAATTTATTCAACAAATAAACAGTAAGTGGCTCTGTAAATCTATTAGCAATTATAGCAAATTTATTTGAGTTGTATAATGTAAATTTTTCTTCTTCTACCTTTTCTATGCCCTTTTTTAATCTTTTAATATAGTTTTTAATATCTTTTCTTTCTGTGGTTTTTTTCATTTTATTATACCATAATCTTTCAGAACTTTTCTTGGAGATCTTGCATATTCATTTATTACATTCTGCACTTTTTTATAATCAAATATTTTTCTTTTGTATAATTCAACTAATAATCTTGTTCTGTACTCAAACTCCTGCAATAAATGCTCTTTTGTAAATCCATACTGATTTACTAATTTTTGAAAGATATAACTATCTGTTTTAAAGTAAAATGTGTCTGTTCTTGAATCCCATTGGAATGGAACATTCATTTGAGCTTTACCAACTTCTTCAGGTACTGAAATTATTTCATCAACCTCTCTTAAACGTCTTACATCTTTTCCATTAACTTTTGCCTGAGACATAATACAAACAGCATCCATAGATTCAACTAAAGATGGTGATAATTCTATTGGAGGTGTTTCTAATCTTCTTATCATTGTTTGAACATCATTTGCGTGCATTGTACCCATACTTGGATGTCCAGAACTCATACCCTGGAATAATACAAAAGCTTCTTTACCTCTAACTTCACCAATAATAACATAATCTGGTCTCTGTCTGAAACTTTCTTTTAATAAATCAAATAAAGTTACTTCTCCATATTTTTGACCAACAATATTTGCCAATCCAACACCCTCACGTGCAACACTTGGCAGCCAATTTTCATGTTCTAAATTTAATTCTCTAGTGTCTTCGATCGAAACGACTCTTGCTTGCTGTGGAATAAAAAATGCTAAATTATTAAGCATAGTTGTATTGTGGACTATTAATGGGATTTCACCAGCTAAGAAATTATGAACATCATCAACAGTTAGATCATAAACATATTTTTCTTCATGATTCTTTAATATTTCTACGTCAATAACTTGATCCCAGAATATATCAGAATTTGATAACAATTTAATTCCGGTATTATCAACAGATTTATTTAATTTTGCAATAGATTCTATACTAGGATTTCTAAATCCATTCTCCCACATTCCAACCAATCTTCTTGATACACCAATATTCTGAGCAAACTGGCACTGAGTTAATCCATCATTAATCCTTAAAGAATGAACAAAATTTGACAGATTAGGGAACACATCTAAATTAACTGTTTTATGGGCAAGGGTTCTTTTAAGAAGTGTATCTAATTTAGATTTTTTATTTTCTTCCTTTAATGAAATCTCTGAATTAAGTTTATTTATATTATTATAACCATGAATATTAATTCTAAAATGATTCGGCCTTTTTATAACACTTGATAGTACACCTAACCTCAAGAGTAATGTTCCAATCCCCTGAGAGAGTTTCTCACTGACAGATGTTAATTCTATACTATTTTTACTTACATAACCTTCGCAATCAATAATTCCAGACAAGAACTCAGCTACACATTTTTCATTCTGTTCAAAAAGCATATCTGGTACTGCAACTATCTTTGCCTTATTCCCATATGGAATCTGAAATATTTTATTAAGAAAAGTGCATAATACAGAAGAATTAATGATTGCTTTTGACACCCTATTTTTTGGATGTTTTATTTTTCCATTCACTCCAAATAAATCATTTCCCAAAGTTAAAAACTCATTTAATAAAGAAACATTAGAGTTAGAAAGCTCTACATATGTTCTTGTTAAGTGACCATCCCCAATAATCAAAGCTAAGAATCTAAATAATTCTGGTTTTATTTCTGGTAATTTGCAGGCATTACTGGTTGTTTTAGGCTTCAATATCAAATTATTATTTAACTTTAATCCTGCTTTTTTTATAAATCCATAATAATCTTTGAATGGTATGCTATTACTAACAGACCAAGAATTAAATGTTCCAATCTTATAACCAAATCTCTTTGCTAACTGAATTCTGGTGCAATTATATTTTTTGCTTAATATATTATAAATTTTATTTATCTGATTAGTTTTATTATACACATAGACATTTTTTTCATCTTTAATATATTCTATTAAATTTTGTTTTGATAGTTCTTTATAATATGGCAAGAATCTTGGAACAGCAATTCTCTCCTCATTAGTTAACTCTTCTGCTTTAATTTTCAACAATTTACCATTAAAACATTTAAAAAAAGGATGTTCTGGCGTTGTTGTAATAGTTCTTCCAGATCTTGTTGTTATTTTTATAAGCTTATTTGGCGCCTTATGCCTCCAAAATCTGCTTATTGGTCTTTTAGATATTTTTAGATTATTATCAAGTGATAATATTGTTGTTCCATCTCCATCACTATATTCCCAACCATCACTTTTTTTGATATCTCCCAACTTAAATTTAGATTCTACTATATTCTTAATCCCTATCTTCTTTCCATTACTTAAATAAACTGGCGTGTCTCCTGTTACACACTTACCAGAGCCAGTTCCGCCAATAACCATAACATTAAATTCATTCTCAATAATTATCCATAAATAAGCAAGAATTTCAGGGCTTACTGTTCCAAGCTCAATCATTTTTGGAGGACTCCAAGGTTCTTTGGTAAACTGTCTTATAGTATCAAAAACATTCATTGGTTTATTACCGGCTATAAAAAATTTACATGGGTCCAGTTCAATATCATAAACAGGAATATTCTCTTTATTTTGTTTAATATTTACTGATGTTATATTTATATATTCTTGATTATTATTTAATAATGATTTGATTTCATGTATTGCTATTTTAACTTTAGTATCACTATTATTTTCTTTTTCAATTACAGAAATAATATCTTCTGCAAAAGGTCTGGATAATGAATCATGATAAAATCGATTATAAGAATTTGTACAACCCAATAAATTAATCAATTTTCTCTTAGATATGCCTGCTAGTTTAATTAAATTAAGTACTGGTTCTGCAGGAATTCTTCCATGATTAATATAAGATTTTGTTTTGTCTGATTTTTTTATTAAATCAATAAGTTTATTTTTCTTAAATATATTTTCAAAGCCTATTAAATCATGATATATTTTATTATAAATGGTCGGTATTATAACAGAATATTGATTATTATAAATTCTTACTAACGAATGTATTCCCAATCTTGCCAATAAATAAGTGATGCCATATGCTAAATCCTTTGAATTTGTCTTATATGCTAAAGAGCAGGATGCACAGCCATCTCCATCAAAAAGACCACGAATAAATGATGCTATTATTTTATTATCAGATTTAAAGATTATATCAGGAACTTTTACAATGCTTGATTTTTTTCCGTAAGGAATTTCGAATACTTTATTAAAAAAGAAGGGTATAAATGAATTGCATAAATAAACTCTGTTTCCATTGTAATATACTTCATATTTTCCAAATTTTTTAAGCAATCTGGATGTAACTGCTTCTTTAAAGCCATTTTCATATGTAGCAATATCTATATTATTTTCAGAAAGATGACCATCGCTGATCATTGCCCCGCATAAATATGCCAAATCTTCATCAACAGTCTTTGGTATAAAAACAGTCTTGCTTTTATCCTTTCTTCCACCACCATAAACAACAACAGATATATCTTCTAAAGAATTAATATCTGGAGTGATTTTATTTAACACTTCAAAAGATATTGAATTTCCTCTTGAAATTATTTCATAAAAATACGAGTTATGAACTCCAAATTTTTGCGATAATTGCTGATTATAATTCCTGTAATTTTCTTTAAAATTAGATATCTTATTTACAACCATCTCTTTTATAGTTGGGCTTGTCACTACACATATTTTTTTGTTATAAGAAAATTCCTTTAATAAATTAGCTACGTTAATTGTTTGTAAACAGCCGATAACATCTATCTTTCTTGGAACAGGAATAAACATCCCTTCTTTGAGATCTTTTGCTTCAACTAATTCAAGTTTTTCATTTACAACATGGAAGAGATGATTGGTTGTTGTTGTTATATCAGAACCATCTTCTAATTTAATATCAACCAAATATTCAGGGGGCTTCAGCTTAATGATTGTATTTAATTTAGAATTAAATTGTTCTAGTGTATTTTCATCAACACCACAGCATCCATAATTATGCAGTTCTACAATTTCATTACCCTCCTCTATTTTCGATCCAAAATTCTTTTTAGAATCCTCAAAAAATTCTTTTATGTTTCTAACACTTCCATCATTTAACTGCAAATAACCATCTGCAAAGCAGAAAGTAGGCCCTTTTGAAGAAACATCTGTAGTATAAGTTGCATTTACTCTGAATCCATTTGGCAAGGTTCCATCTAATAAAGGAGAAGCATAAGAAACATAACGTCCGCATTTCTGTGCAAGCTTTTCAACAAAACTTGCCAGATAAGGAACATCATCAAAGGTTATATTTGTCTTTAAGTTCCTGTATTTTCTATGAACTAAATATATTGGGGAATTAATTCCATTGCACTCAATATCTTCTATGAAATAATCGCTTAATAATGGTTCTATCTCATTCATTCCAACAAAATCCCTGTAAATATAATACATTATTTTCAAGAATGTTTCTTTAGATAAATTAAAACCAAGTTCTTTTATCAGTATTTTTAGATTCTTTTCAAGATATTTTATTACAACATCTCCTTCTTTAATAGAAATAAAACTTATATTTATCATTTCTTTAACTCCATCTTCAAGAATTTTTAGAATTTCTTTTTCTTTTGGAGTTAATTCTGGCTCTTCAACTTTATAGATAACTTCTTGTTTTTCTTTATCCCACTGGATATGAGCATATGCATATGGCTCAATTAAAGGATAACGTATATTTGTTTCTTCCTTTGTCTTAAAATCAGGCAAAGTAGGAATCTCATTTTGGTTTTCCACCTTGAAAATATAGTCCTCTTTTGGTTCTTCTTTTATCTTAACCTCTTTTTTAAACAACTTCTCAAACATATATATTACCTAGAATAAGAATTTATATATCTTTTGTTATATGCTTAATTCATTAATTGAAACCTTTATTTTATTATTATCAACACCTTCATTAGTTATAATTAAATTATACTGTCCTGAAAGAGTTTGTATATTTGTTTCTAAAGCAATTGTATCATATTCTACTTGTATCTGAACTTTATATTCATCCTTAATAGGAGTATTATATGTAGTAATATTAAGGTTACCTTCTCTTATATTACTTCCTGGCTCAGAAAACATAAATTTACTATTTGGCAATATCCAAATTATTCTTGACTTACCATCTGCATCAGGTTCTTGTATATCAAATTCACCTTTAGAAATTTTTATTGTTGGAGTTCTTCTTGAACCTGGACCTTCTCTTACTACTTCTCTTATTGTTCCATCTAGTTCGTGTATAACATCTTTTGTCTGAATT